>NZ_DDGH01000003.1:555-9566 GCF_002337565.1 Rhodopirellula sp. UBA1907
CATTGCTGTTCGAGGCCTGGATCGCCTCGCGCAGGCTGATCATGCCATCCTCGGCGACCACGTCCAAAGCAGTGTCGACAACGTAGGCCGCTAGAACACGACGCTCCTCGAGGCGCTCGCCGATCAATCGATTCAGAGTTGCACGGCGTGATTTCGTTCGGCGCCCTGTTCTTTTTCGAGAATCCCCAGTTTCTTTATATTCTTGAGGAGCGTTAGGGTGATCAACTGGTTGATTATCGAGCAAGCGGGCAGAACGAAAGCCGAACATACTGGTCTCCGGTGAGTCAAAAAATGGGGAAGGCGGGCAATAAACAGTCACCCAGATCGCGCAATCCCCCGCGTTTAACCGAGTGAGACGCACAAATAAATGAACGGCCACCCGAGTTAGGGATGACCGTCTCTGTACAAAGCAACATATATGCCGATTATGCGATTGGGATCGGTTGCGACTCTGGGGCGTCCAGTCGACTGCGGACACCCGCTTCGAAGTCCGGATGAACCTTGCCGAACTGAGCCAACATTTTCTCGCGAATGTTCTCCGGACTGTCCGCCATTGAGTTCGAAATCGCGGTGCAAAGTCGTTCGCGGGCACCTTCATCGAGCACCTTGTTCCAGAACATCTGCGGCTGGCCGTAGTAGTCCGTGTCATCGCAAGCGAATTCGTCGTAGCGATCCCCATCGCCGTGCACCGGCATCGGCGGCTCCAACGAACGTCCGGTCTCTTTCGGCCCGTTCATTTTATTGGGCTCGTAATCAACGGTGCCCCCGCCATTCCCGTCCACTCGCATCGTTCCGTCGCGGTGATAAGTCGCATAGGGACAGCGTGGTTGGTTGACCGGGATTTGGTGATAATTCACGCCCAATCGATACCGGTGTGCGTCGGGATACGACAGCACTCGGTTTTGCAACATACGATCGGGCGAGATACCAATTCCCTCGACCAAGTTGCCAGGCTCAAACGCGGCTTGTTCAACGTCTTGGAAGTAGTTCGAAGGATTGCGATTCAGCTCGAACACGCCGACTTCGATCAGAGGGTAGTCGTCGTGCGGCCAAACCTTGGTTAAGTCAAACGGATGCCACTTGTAGTCCGCCGCTTCCGACTCGGGCATCACCTGGATGTGCATTCGCCAACGCGGGAAGTCACCTTTCTCAATCGATTCGAACAAATCACGAGTCGAATAGTCGGGTGCCTCCCCGGCCATCTTGATCGCTTCATCCGCACTGAAGTTTTCCGAGCATTGCTCGGTCTTCAGATGAAACTTCACCCAGTGCCGGACACCGTCTTTGTTGTACATGCTGAACGTGTGGCTTCCGTAGCCGTTCATAAACCGAGCGCTCTTTGGCGTTCCCCGGTCGCTGTAAAGGAACATGACTTGGTGCAAGGCCTCCGGCACTTCACCCCAAAAGTCCCAACGACGCCAGTGAGGCTGCAAGTGATTCTGAGGCTCACGTTTTTGAGTCCGAATGAAGTCGCTGAACTTGAGCGGATCACGTATGAAGAAGATTGGCGTGTTGTTGCCAACCAAATCCCAAACGCCTTGGTCGGTGTAGAACTTCAGCGAAAATCCACGCGGGTCACGAGCCGTATCAGCCGAGCCACTTTCTCCGCCGACCGTTGAAAATCGTGCGAATGTTTCCGTCTTCTTGCCGACTTCGGAGAACAAATCCGCCATGCAGTATTTCGTGATGTCGTTCGTCACGGTGAAGGTTCCGAAGGCACCGTAGCCCTTGGCGTGAACCACTCGTTCCGGGATCCGTTCCCGGTTGAAGTGCGCCATCTTCTCGACCAGGTGAACGTCCTGCATCAAGACGGGACCGCGCGGCCCAGCGGTTTGCGAATGTTGGTTGTCATCGACCGCCCGGCCGAATTGCTGAGTTTGAAACGGGCACTTGGATTCTTCGGACATAGAACTTCTTTGCTAGAAGAGGAATAGAAACGAGTTTGGATTGATACGATTGCAAAAAGGGAAGTCTGACCAGCGATGCAAAGCGGTCACTCTGGATGCGCGGCCTTTCCAACGGTGCCGTTCAACATGGCGTTCATGGAAGACGTGGCCTCCAACTTCTCCATCACCATCACGACCGCAATCAGGATCGGAACGGCCAAGAACACGCCCAGCATTCCCCACATCCATCCCCAAATCACGATGGAAATGAACACCAGCACGGAAGACAATTTCATCGATTTGCCCAACAAAGTCGGTGTGATGAACTGCCCTTCTAAAGTTGTCAGCGTCGCATAGGTTCCTGCGACTACGAAGGCGAATGATGCATGCTCAAAGCTGACCAACGCGACGAAAAACACCATCGCGATTCCGACCATCGCGCCCACGATGGGGATGAAGTTCAAAAACATGGCCGCGACTCCCCACAACAATGGCGAAGGCATTCCCAACAACCACATCGCAGTCCCAATGCAAACACCCAGGCAAGCGTTGATGCAAGCAACCCAGGCCAGATAGCTACTCAAGGCATCTTGCACACCTTCCAACACCTCGATGAACCGTCGCTTGGATGAGAACGACGGCAATGAACTCACAACGGTAACTATTAGTGAGTCACCAGCCGCCATCAAGAAAAACAAAAGCGCCGCAGCGATGGAAACAAACGAAACCGCGTTTCCTGTTCCGGCAATCAAAGGCGACGAGGTTGCCCACGCGGGTTGTTTGATCTCAACGGGAACCGGCTTCTCGTCTGATGTAATGTTTTCCTCGTCAGCCGTGTCTGAGATGTCTTCGGTCGCTTGATTGACGGTCTCCAAATGGTCAAAGATGAAGCCCAGCTTTTCCTTGACTTCGGGCATGGACCCTGGCACCTGTTGCAACATGTCTTGTGCTGGACCCGACAGCACATAACCGATCGTTCCAAAGACAGTCGCAATGGCCAGCATGATTGCGGTGGCAGCAAACCCAGACGGGATTCCGATCCGGCCCATCGCCCGAACCACAGGCCGCAAAGTCAGGTAGGCGAACCCGGCGACCAAGATTGGCATGAACAAATTGCGACCGATGTACAACGCATACAACGTCAGAAACCCGGCGCACAACCAAATGCCAAACGAGGCCCATCGAACGTTTTTCGACAACTGCTCAACAGCCACCAATTCATCCGACTTGTCACGCCGTCTTTCGGGACGCGCCCCAGTCAAAATGGTATGGAATTGGTGGATGTGCGACATCAATTGGCACTCTGCGAACGAGGCTCACCGACGTCAAAAAACGCCTCCACGCCGTTGAGCGACGACAACTGCATGGCACCATCCAAGAAACATGTGGGGAACATCGACGCTTGCTCACTTTGATCCGCGCCCAAAACAGATTTGTATTCCTCACGCTTTCGCAAACCACGTGCCGATTCAGAAGTTCAGAATCTCGCGTCGTTGCTCTGGTCTCACACGCACGTTCCACCGCGGTCAAACTGGATCGTTGTCGCACAATAGAGCTGAACTCGCATGCTTCCGCAAAACAAATTCAACGCGGCGATTGGCTAGCCGACCGGACTGTTCATTCATCGATCAGATCGAGACAAACTGATGGCACCGGGTGCGAGTCGACGATGAGGTTCTTGGCCAACGGAAATTGGTGCGAACGGCTTTCGAGGAAATGCATGAAGTAGCCGGCTGTGTTCGGGAACGCGATCAAATCTCCGCGTTGAACACCGTTTGGGAACTGCATCTTCCGAAGCGAAATCAATTCCGATTCCGTGCAATAGGCACCGACCAGGTAACCCGACATCGGTTTCCGCTCGTACGGGCGGTCAATGGGCCTTTGTTTGGGAACCAAAATCGGATCCACCAGGAAATCATCACTGGAGGTCCGGCATTGCGTTCGGTTCATCGACAATCCGATCAACCAATCGCCCTCCGCATTCTGTTTACGGAATTCAACGCGAGCGACGGTCAGACCGCAGCCGTCCAAGATGCACCGGCCTGGTTCGCAACGTAACTGAACGTTGAGTTCCGCCAAGCGATCCGCGACCGATTTGCCATCCACCACCGAGTCCAAAACGCCAGCCAACCAATGACTGCGAACCGGACGCTGGAAGAAGGGATACATGCTCGGCTTCCCGACCACGCGTCCGCCTTCAACCGACAATCCCAGCCCGTGGCCGCGATAGGTCAGTGTGTCTCTTTCGCCCAACAGAGCCCGACGATGTTCCTGCCAAAAAGTGTTCCATTGGCGAGGCTCGTCGAGGTAGCTCATTGGGAAACCGCCGCCCATGTCGATGAAATTCACGGGTTGGCCGACGGCCCTCAGACGCTGCGTCCAATCCATCGCCACCGAAAGAGCTGATACACGCTGCCCGCCGTCATAGCCGTCCAGGTGAAAATGGATGCCTTGAACCATCACCGGCAACGACGTCAAACGCTGAGGGAGATCTCGGTCGCGATCCACATCGAAACCGAACCGAGTCGGAAGCTTGGTGCCCTCGTGCCGGAACCCGCCCAACCGCAACGCGATTCGGGCCATCCGGCCGAGCTCATTCGCTCGGTCAACGACAACCTGTAGTTCATCGTCGTTGTCCACGGCGATGCAGACTTGTTGTTGCAAACACAGATCGATCAACGATTCACTTTTGATTGCTGCCGTGCAGATCAAATCTTTCGCCGGAACGCACTGTCGCAAACACTGACGCAGCTCATTCTCGCTGGCGGTGTCGACTCCGAAGTTTGACTCGATCGCCTCATCGACAAACCCCAAGCACTTGTTCGCCTTCCGAGCGAAGAACACTCGGAAATCGAGACCACGCTGGCGCGCAACCGCGTTCAATTCCTCAACGTTACGACGCATCGTCCGCGGTCGCACGAGATTCAGTGGCGAACCATACGTTTCCACCCAATCGAACAAGTCCTCGGAACGTAGACAACGTTTCATCCACGACTCGATGCGGGCATCCAGAGGCAGCACGCCTCTGCAACCGCTTCGCAGCGAACCCGTCTGATTCGCTCGCCCCTCGCCCGAGAAACTCTCATGCATTGGACCAACCGAAGAGCGTTCAAAGATGGCGTCGAGTACCTTATCCATGCATTTCCACCGCGATCGTACCGGCCCAGTTTTGAATTTGCGAATGCAACGTACGTGAAAGAGTGTCGTTGCCAACAACCCAACCCTCGGTCGCACGACCAAACACGGCGAGTCCCTTGCGTCCGCCCAGCACATTGCCTGAGTCGCTCACGCGGATCGCTTGAGTCAGCGGGTCCACCTCGACATCGCCGCGCAGAATGAGTTGCGATAGCGGTCCTGTTTCATCGGCTTGGCTCGGGGAGGCAATCACAGCATTCACGACCACGGCTCCTTCCGGTGCATCCGTTTGGTCACTCAGTTGTACCACGCCATCACGCATCAGACGCAGCAATTTGGCGACGCTTTCTGCGGGCGGGCCAAACGCGATGCGTTCCATTTCCATCGCAACCTGTTGAAACGCCTTGTACTGACCAGCGGCCAAACCGCCAAAGCTGACCAGTTCAACGATCAGTGGGTACAAACGTCGCCAAGCGTCACCCAACGCAAATGGGATATCAATCGGGCGAACTCCTGTCGCAACACCGTAAGACTGCAACATCGCACGACGTGCTGCTGCCTCGTCCATTTTGTATCGCGACCAACCACGAAACCATTCTTCAACGTCGCGCGAAGTTGTGTCTGTGCCGGATTGTGACAAAGACGCCGCTGCCGCCTCGCAGATCACACACCAAATGTCTTTGTGGAACTTCAGCATGCCATGGTTGGGCTCGCACGCGCGCAGTGCCTCGCGGTACGGTTCCCAAAACACATCGGTGATTGGCTCCACCTTCGCGGTGGGTTTGGCCAGCATGGGCCGACCCGATCGACAATGAACCGTGATTTGTTTGGGCTCGTTTCCACTGCGGACATAATCGGGAAGAGCATCACCGCTCTCGAAACGGCCATCGCGTCCTTCCGTCAACATCATGATGGCATCGATCGCGGTCAGCCCAAACCCGCGAACCCAAACGTCACTTCCGGCTGGAATGCGATCGGTCGAAAGATTGGTTTCCACCGGGAACACAAAGGCTTCGTCGTCCGATGAAGACACTCTGTCCGAGGCACGCAACCCTTCATGTCCGGTCGTCAAAACAACACGATCGAACGTGGTTTCGTCTTTGCCATCCCACAGCAGCCATTCGCCACTGGATGTTTGGCTGGCAACATATCGGATGGATTCCACTCGACCGCGAATGACCTGCAGTTTGGTCCAACGACGCAATCGTTTGCAGACCGATTCAAAGCAGTCGTGCAAGTATTCACCGACGACGGCACGCGGCACAAATTGGTCCGACGCGGCGTATTCGGGATAGTTCTGGTCCAGCCATCCGATCAATGAACCTGATCGTGGCGTCGGTTGATTGGAATCGACCTTCCAAAAATCAATGTGCTGCGTCGCGAAGTTCATCCGCAGCATCCGAGGTTGCTTCGGATCATAGATGCATCCCGCACCGGGAAACGGCGAGGGCTCAAAGACCGTGATTTCCATTCGCGACAATTCTTCGGTCGACAATTTTTGCGACACTGCGTCGAGGCACTGCAAACCACGAGGCCCGCAACCGACGATGGCCAAACGCAAGGGCGTCTTGGATGGATTGTCATTGGTCACCAAATAATCGGCAACGCTACCGCCTGAAATCGCAACGCTCATGCGTTCACTCCTTCACACAAATCAAACGAGGAAGAACCGACCAGATAGTTGAGTTCCTCGCTGGTACATCCCAGCGAATCCGAAACCCACTCGTCGTTGAAAACTGTATCGAGATAACGCGTGCCCGAATCGTGTAGCACCGCGACGCAGCGTTTGCCTGCGAATTGTTCTTGCATCTTTCCGACGCTCATCATAACGCCACCCGCTGATCCTCCGATCAACATGGCTTCTCGCTGAGCCGCCCGGCGGCATCCGACGACACATTCCAGATCTGTCACGCGAACGAGATGATCGAATGATTGTCCCGCCGCCAACCGCGGTTCCTTCCCAGCTCCCAAGCCGGGGATCTTGCGAGGCCCGGATGACCCGCCGAACAAAACACTGCCAACGGAATCGACCGCCACGACCTGGACGTCGCGTCCTCTCGACTTCAGATAGTCGCGGCAACCTTGTGCGGTCCCCGTGCTACTGGTGGCCACGAACAAGACATCAAACTCGCCATCAAGTGTCTCATCGATCTCTCGGATGGTACCTTCGAAGTGCGATCGAGGGTTGTCTGTGTTGGCGTACTGATTGGGCCAAAAACTGTTCGGTGTCGTCTCGATCAGCTCGCAAACTTTCGCGATGCGTGCGGCCAAAAAATCTCCATTCAGCGGCTGAGAGACCAGCTCGATCGTGCCACCGAGAGCCTCGATGATCGCCAGGTTTTGCTTCTGAGCACGAGGATCAACGACGCAGATAAATTTCAATCCGTGGTACCGGCACGCTTGAGCCAGCCCGATGCCCATGTTCCCTGATGTCGACTCGACGATCGTGGTGTCTGGGCCGATTTCGCCGCGACTCAGTGCTTCGGAAAGCATCTTGGCGGCGGGACGATCCTTGGCACTTCCGCCCGGATTTGCCGCCTCCCATTTCACGATCAACTCAATATCAGGTCGGTCCAAAAATCGGTTAAGTCGAACCAAAGGTGTGCCGCCGATTGCATCGAGGACACCATTGCTAACTCGCGAAGAAGGTTGGTTCATGGATGGTTGGCTCAGGAGCAGAAATTTGATTTGCTCCGTCTAACGCAATCACTGTGCCAATGAGGTTGCCTCGATTGAGGGAATGCGACGCCGCGATGATGAGAGGTCGCCTGATTCGCTCGGTAATCGCGAGACGGCTGACTCGATCAACACGAAAACCGCGGGTTTGCCGTGAGTCAAAAGCCCACGATCAATTGATAATTCATTCACTCCATTCGGATGCCGTCGCCATGCCAAAGGACTCGCAGGTCTTCTTTCGACCACTGCTCCAGCCCAACCGATGGATCTCCGACAAGCATCCGTTGCCCGTCGCTTGTCAGTCCCAATGCGACCACACTGTGACCCATGCCTGGAATCCATCCCCACTGATCGACATAGCGTCGGTCGTCGACTCCGTACGGCAACTTCACCGCCATCAAAACTGGCCAATCATCGCGATTCCACATCTCATCCAACGTTTCGTTCAGCACATTGACCGAACGACCTTGTTCGTCCGCGACCAATTTGATGCCACGATACAAACCAAGCGTTGGTGTACCGCTCGAGTCCGTTAGACACATGGGAATCAATTCGGATTCAGAAATGTCGATGCCTTCCGCACGAAGCAACGTCGCTGCCGCGGCGGGACTGCATGTCGCCCATGACGTTTGCATCGCGACACCGTTCTTCCACTCATCCCCACCCTCGGGCGCGGGACGGATAGCAATGGAAAGCAACGGCCAAAGAATCGCGGCAGCAGACACCATCGCCAACAAAGCGGACAGAATTCCGCGACGCCAGGCGGGTGTCTTTGGAAGACGCAAAGCCCAACCCGCCGCCAGTGCCGCGAAAATGGATGCGAAATTCGTGTAGACGATCGCCGCAGAGTTGGACACGTATTTCGCCCAAAAGAGCTGACCAGACGCGTAGAACAGAAAGTAAATCATCGCCAAAACTGATAGCGACAGACACAGCATCACGCGCTGGCCTTTGTCCGAATACCCGATCGCATACACAAACCAGCCCGCCGCTATCGACAAACCTGCCATTACCAACATCGCGATCATCAAATCAGTCGCTATCAACTGCTCTTCCTTCGGCTGAAGTCATTCAAAATTACGCTTGGCGGCCTGCGAAACAAATCGCGGGGACGAGACATGCCAACCATCGTTGCGGCATCAACGCAATTCTCACGCCGTAATGGGTTGAACCGTCCCACAAGCAGCTTTCCACCGACCGCAAACCGGTCAGCTCGCTCGGTAAACG
Source organism: Rhodopirellula sp. UBA1907 (assembly GCF_002337565.1). Lineage (NCBI taxonomy): Bacteria > Pseudomonadati > Planctomycetota > Planctomycetia > Pirellulales > Pirellulaceae > Rhodopirellula > Rhodopirellula sp. UBA1907. The sequence goes on from NZ_DDGH01000003.1 coordinate 9,480, forward strand.
TCCCACCGAGCGTGCAACAACCGCAAACCTCAACATTCTTGATCGTATCGGCGGTCGATGAAACGAAGTGGCATAGGCTTCCAGCCT
>NZ_DDGH01000003.1:9745-21842 GCF_002337565.1 Rhodopirellula sp. UBA1907
GTTCCGCGCAATCACAGGCTGGAAGCCTATGCCACCAATTCAACTCACGTTGCTACTCCGATGGAAAACCCGAAAACTCATTGCGCTTTGATCGCGGCGTCAGCGCGGCACGCGATCTGCTTCCGTTGTCCCGCGAAGTTTAAAATCGCACAAAAAATGAGGACAACAATATGAGTGACCAAACACTGAACAAGAAGCGGATCGCCTTTCTCGCAACGGACGGCTTCGAACAAGTCGAGTTGACCAAGCCATGGGACGCGATCAAATTCGCTGGCGCAGAAGTCGTCTTGATTTCGCCGAAGGATGGGAAGATCCAAGGCATGAACCACGATGAAAAAGCCGACCAGTTCACGGTCGATCAAAACGTCAGCAATGTTTCCGCGGAAGACTTCGACGGATTGGTGTTGCCAGGAGGTGTCGCCAACCCCGATTCACTTCGCACCTGCGAAACATCGGTCAGCTTCATTCGCGACTTCTTCAAGCAACACAAACCCGCTGCAGCCATTTGCCACGGACCGTGGACTTTGATCGAGGCGGACGTTGTCCGTGGGCGCCGAGTCACTTCTTGGCCAAGCCTGAAGACTGACTTGAAGAACGCGGGCGCCGAATGGGTCGACGAGGAATGCGTGTGCGACGAAGGACTGGTGACAAGTCGCAACCCCGATGACTTGCCAGCCTTCTGCGACAAAGCGATCGAAGAATTCGCTGAAGGCAAGCACGCCGCCCAAACGGTCTGATCCGTTCATCGCTTCAACAGGCCAGTTCAATTGAGCTGGCCTGTTTCTTTTTCAGGTCCGTCCCCACGATACTCGGAAACTCACCATGGCCTACGCACAACCACTCTCCATCAATGAAGCTCCCGACGAATCCAAACCGATTCTCGAAGCAATCGAAAAGAAGTTTGGTCAGTCGATGAACATCTTCAGCACGTTGGCTCACCAGCCTGACGTGTTGGGCGGCATGACTCAGATCAACGATGGCCTCGAAAATGATCTACCGGCGAAGTATCGTGAACTCGCCTACTATAAAGCGTCCCAGTTGAATTCGTGCGACTACTGCTCGCACTATCATCGCCAAGCCGCAAAGAAGGCGGGATTGTCTGATGAACAACTCGATTCAATGAACGTCAGCAGTGGCGACTTGTTCGACGAAAAAGAACGAGCCGTTCTGAAATACGCCGAGCAACTGACGACCAAGGCAAATGTCGAATGTTCGGTAGTGAAGGAACTCAAGTTGTTCCTCAATGAAAAGCAACTCGTCACGCTCGCTGCAGCGGTGGCTCTTGCGAATTTCACGAATCGCATCAACCACGGATTGGACATTGAACTGCCATGAGCAGCGAACAATTCGACTTGGTGGTCCTGGGAACGGGGCCATCCGGCGGTACGGTCGCAACCAAAATTGCGAAAACTGGCAAGCGAGTCGCGTTGGTCGATTCCCGAACCTTTGGCGGCGTCTGTGCACTTCGTGGATGCAATCCTAAAAAGGTCTATGTCAACGCGGGGCAGTTGGTTGACCAAGTCCGACGGAGCGAAGGGAAACTGGTTTCAGATGTGTCGGTCAACATTGACTGGAAGCAACTTCACGCTTTCAAAACCGAGTTCACGCAGCCTGTCGCTGACAAGTCGGAACAGTCCTTTCAAGACGAGGGGATCAAGACGTTCCACGGTGTCGCCCGTTTCATTTCACCCGATACGATCGACGTCGTCGGATCGGAACTGACCGCTGACCGGTTCTTGATCGCCACTGGTGGGCGACCTCGAGAACTCTCGTTCGATGGTGCAGAACACGTCACTCGCAGCGATGAATTCCTTGAATTGGAATCCATGCCCGATCACGTCGTCTTCGTCGGCGGTGGATACATCTCCATGGAATTCGCGGGCGTGGTAGCCCGTGCGGGGTGCCGAGTGACCGTGATCGAACAGAACGATCAAGTGCTATCTGGGTTCGACCCCGACCTCGTCAATCAACTGACCGATTCGCTTCGTGATCACGGGATTCGCTTTCAGATGAATGCGAAAATCACTGGCATTGAAAAATCTTCGGACGGTTGCTTGCACGTTCATCTCGCGAATGAAGATTCGCCGATCAAGTGTGGTTTGGTGGTTCACGGTGCGGGTCGAGTCCCGAACATCGACGAACTCAGCCTGTCACGAGGCAAGATCGAGCACAGTGAGAAGGGAATCGCAGTCAACGAGTTCATGCAGAACCCAACCAACCCGCGAGTCTTCGCAACGGGCGACTGCGCCGACACCGGATTGCCTCAATTGACTCCGGTTGCAAACGAAGACGCACGGACCGCAACAAAGAATCTGTTTTCAGACAACTTGCGACAGACACCCGACTACGGGGATGTTCCCAAGGTCGCGTTCACTATCCCGTGCATCGCTTCGGTCGGACTGTCGGGAGAATCCGCTCATCAAAGCAACGACAACGTGAAGGTTCTCAGCGACGACACTTCGTCGTGGGGCAGCGTTCGCAAAACTGGATCGACGGTAGCCGGCTACAAAATTCTCGTCGATTCGGAAACCGATGAGATTCTCGGGGCCCACTTGCTCGGTCCTTCTGCGGAGGAAACCATCAACCTGTTTGCTCTCGCGATGAAGTTCAACCTGACGGCAACGGACATGAAGTCGACCCTGTTCGCCTTTCCGACCTTCGCGTCGGACGTCCGCTCCATGCTGTAATCCTCGGGGGCAATCCGAACTCGAAGGGTTAGTTTTGAAGTTGCGCCTTTGCATTCGGTTTTGTTGGCCAACGGCCAACATCATCGAAGCCAGGGGCATCGCCCCTGGGATCGAGAACGAAGGGAAATTGGTTGGCCAACGGTCAACATCAACCCACACGTTTTGAATTAAATTTGGCCGTTGGCCAAAATGGGGCCTTGTTGTTCTGCTCCAGGGGCGTTGCCCGCTGGCTATGTTGAAATAGGCCGTTGGCCATTCAACGAAAAAACGCAAATTCAAAACTCACGCGTCCCGTTGTGAACTTGCTCACATTAACAATCCGCTTGGCGTTGGACTGGCTTGAAATTATAGACCACTGCCATCAGCGGTGAGAACGACTTTGCCTCGTTCCACGCCGTTCTCGACATGCTGGTGAGCTTGACTCAATTGGGAGAAGGGGTAAATCGCATCGATCGTGATTTGCAGTTGTCCTTTCTCTCGCATTTCGATCAGCGTCCGCAAATCGTCCGCGTTGGGCTTTGCCAGCATCACTGTTCCCGATTTGGACATAGGCCAAGTCACCAGAGTCATCAACATGCCTTTCGCGTCGGGCTCGGTCGAGACATAGCGGCCGCCGTCGTTGAGCACTTTCTTGACGTCCCAGAATCCCGACTTCCCTGCCGCGTCAAAAATGAGATCCCAACGCTCTTCCGATTCGGTGAAGTCCGTTGTTTCGTAGTTGTAAAAGTGGTCCGCGCCGAGTGATCGACAGAATTCCTCGTTGTCGCCACTCGCGACCGCATCGACATGGCAGTTGAATGCCTTGGCAATCTGGACCGCGAACATTCCAACTCCGCCGCTCGCTCCGTTGATCAGAACGCGTTTTCCCTCTGCGATGTTTCCATGATCGCGAAGTGATTGCAGGGCGGTTGTTCCGGCCAAGGGAATCGCTGCCGCTTCGTTGAAACTCAGGGAGTCGGGGATCGCTGCGGTCACGTCCACGGCGGCGACCGCGAAATCGGCACTCGCACCACCTCGCATGGTATCGAGAAACGCGATCACCCGATCGCCCACTTCAAAGGGCCCGTCGGACGCGCAATCGGCCATGATTCCCGCGACGTCGTAGCCGGGAACACGAGGGAACCCGCCCGGCAGCAACCCTTTCATCTCACCACTGCGAATTCGGTAGTCGATCGGGTTCACGCTCGATGCTCGGACATCGATCAGAACCTGACCGGGCAGTCGGTCGGGCAACGGAACGACGCCCGAATGCAACACGTTTGGATTGCCATAGTCGTCGTAAACGACTGCGTTCATCGTTTCAGACTTTTTTTTGGTTGCTGACGCACTCATGACGGCCTCGTTTTGCGATGTTTCAATTGGATCTCAATGCTCGCGAATCGCGAGCCTTCGAGCTGTTTGATGTCAATGCATTGCAACTGATGTTCCGGACTCGCGGAAGTCAGTCACAAGCATTCTCCGGGCGAGGCTTCGGCCGATCATTCGGAACATTGTTTGCAATGATCAATCCTCGCATCACCGACGCGATGCCTTCCCAAACTTCGACGCAAACAACCCCAGTAAAAACGGAGATCTTAAATGTCCACCGCTACCGAAGAACGCGTTCAGTTGGTCGATCCGAGACAAGCGTATGCGAGGCCGCCCTTCAAAGATCAAGAAGCGATGAAGATGCCGGGCAGCAGCGAGAAAATGAAACCGCAGCCCGATCACGGCGAAGAAAGCTACGAGGGATCGGGCAAGTTGAAAGGCCTGACCGCATTGATCACCGGTGCTGACAGTGGCATTGGTCGCGCGATCGCGATTTGTTATGCCCGAGAAGGTGCGAACATCGCGATCAATTATCTCTCCGAAGACGCGGACGCGAAACAAACGGCAGAAGTCGCTAAGCAAGCTGGCGTCGACGTGTCCGTGATTCGCGGCGATCTTCGCGAGGAATCGTTCTGCAATGACTTGGTCGAAAAGACTCGCCAGGAACACGGGGCAATTGACATTCTCGTCAACAACGCGGCCTACCAGGAAACGGCCAACGACGTGGACGAGTTCTCGACCGAACTGTTCGATCGCATCTTCAAAACCAATGTCTACGCTCCATTCTGGCTCTCGCGAGCCGTGATGAAACATCTGCCACCGGGCGGAAGCATCATCAACACGGCTTCGATCCAGGGTTATGATCCTTCGCCCTACTTGCTGCCATACTCGTCGACAAAGTCGGCCCTGTTGGGCATGACGAAAGGTCTGGCAAAATTGGCGATGGACCACGGGGTGCGAGTCAACGCGGTTGCACCTGGCCCGGTTTGGACACCACTGATTCCAGGATCGATGCCCAAAGACAAGTTCGAAGAGTTCGGGGGGAGCAGTCTGTTCGGACGCCCTGCCCAACCGATTGAATTGGCACCGCTGTATGTCTGGTTGGCCAGCCCCGATGCGAGTTACGTGACCGGTGAGGTCTTCGGATGCACTGGTGGTCGCACCCCCGTCTGATTCAGTCAGCACACAGACATGTTACCGACTTACTCCAAAACGCGAGGCAGGCTCACCCATTCCGTGAGCCTGCTTTTTTCTTTACTTCGAAGGATCATGGCCCCAATTCTTGAGGCTGAAGCACCAGTCAGTTCCTGAAACATCGCCGTCGGGTTCTTGTGCCACATGCCGCTTGATGTAGCCACAAACCTTTTGCATGTGATCCACTTGTTCGTCAGAGAGATCCGATTTGTTGGTGCGTTTGATCTCGATGATCTTGCGAGCCGACTGCCGACCGACGGATTCATCATCGCCTTCTTTGGTTTGACCAACTGATTTGGACTCGTCCGTTTCCAACCAATCCTCAATCTCTTTGGGCTGCATGTTCACGAGGTCATAGAACTCTTCGTAAATCTCTTCTTGCTTCTCCGATAGGCTGGTCGCCATGATCAAACCTTCCATTGCTGACTGTGTGGTGAAAGAACAATACGTCTTCCTCGCTGCAACCGAATGAAATCAGCGATGGGCCAGTTCATTTCTCCGGACGTTCGTCGGTCGTTGGCAAGGAAGCGTAAAAAGTTGCCAGATCAGAACGATCCTGCTCGGACAACTTGTCTGCAATGGGATGCATCAAGCGTGCCGTTTGAGCCCCACCTCGGACTCGCTTCTGGAATAGTTCTAATTGTCGCTGCAGATACCACTTTGACTGCCCCGCCAAATCGGGATACTCTCCGCGTCGATTCTCCGCATTCGGCCCGTGACACTTTTGACAGGAAGGTATCTTTCGCCCCCGATCACCATTCATCGCGAGCTTACGGCCTCGTTCAATCGTAGCGTGATCCGCTACCTCTGCTTCAAGACTGGCAGGCAGATTGGTCGAAACCGTTTCGTGATAGTGTTTGGATAGAGCATCCACTTCTTGATCGGTCAGAGCATGACACACCGGCATCATTGCACCACTGTTCCGTTCGGAAGATCGGAACGCGAGCAACGACAGTCGGAGATAGCCTTCCGCTTGGCCGGTCAGATGCGGAACTTGTTTGCCTGCACGGCTGACTCCATCGACGCCATGACAATCAACGCAAGCTTGAAGGACAGGCAACTTCGCAAGTGCCGCCAAGTCGTTTTCTGACCGCTCCGCATCAAAGGTTTGGGGATCTTCTTCCAAAGCTTGTCGCAGGTAGGCGACCACTGGCCAGATCTCGTCACTTCGGGTTGGAACGGGCCAAGCGGGCATGCCAGCAAACTTAATTCCGTGCTGGATGATGTAGTGCAACTCCCTCGGTTCCTTCTCAAGCAGCGATCGGTCCAGCCTCGGTGGTGTCGGCGTCATCCCCTTGGCAACGGGCGGCTGTTCTTGCCCCGGCAAACCGTGACAGAAACGGCAGTTCGTTTCATAGATCTCGGCTCCCAATCTCGCGTCCATCTGGCCACTGTCTTCTGTTGGCTGAGTCCCACGAGAGTGAAAACTCACCGACCGGTCGCTTGCGAAGTTGAGAAACCAACGTGTGATCTGCCAGTGACCACTGCTGGCCTTGACCGGTACCACTCCGCTCACCAAGACAACGGTGCCGAGAATCCCAAAAACGCAACACGCGATCAAGACTCGCTTCCAAGTCAACAACATGAGCCCGCACCATCGATTTGCGTTGAAAGGTGAAATCCAGAATCATTCATGAGGTGCACTCCCGAAATGTCGCTGGAACGATGCAGGAGCAAGTCGCGACGAAAGCTTCTCGCCATCGCCGACCAAATCCTTCGTGAGCCAGAGACCGCCGGCCAAGAATGTGATCCCGCCAACCACCAGCATCACCGCTCCGCCAAGGTGTTGGTCTGTGATTGGTTCCAACCAAACCGAATGGTGATGTGAATAGAGCAATCTCGGCGAAAGCGTCAGCAAGGCACCAAGCAACGTCATGTGCATGGAAGTCAGCAACAACCCAATCACCCCCGCACCGCTGCGAGATGGCGAACGTGGTGCCGAGCCTCCAAACGCCGAGATCCACACCCACACTCCAGCCGCCAGAAACATGGATTGCTCGATCACGAATCCTAACAACGAATGGCGAGCAAAGTGATGCAGCCCCGGCGCGTGCCACGCCCATACGATCAACAGCTCACCCACCGAAGCTGGAATTGGCGAAAACAAACTCGGCACCTTCCGAACAGGATCCAAACGCGTCCCGGAGGCGGCGATCGCGAGCAACGGAGACGCAACGGCTACGACCGCCATGTGCAACGTCATGTGAGCGGCAAAGGAGACTTGTGCGAGTTCAGGCAACGGCCCCAACCACGCAAGTCCGAGCACCAACCAGCCGAGATTCCACATCCAAAGTTTCATCAGTCGCAACTCCCCACCAAGACGAACACCAAAACGGTGAACAAAGTCGCCACGACGCTCAGTGCCGACAGCAAGAACGCGGTGAAGCCAAAGAAGTGCGTTCGATCCGTGGGATCGTCAAAGTCATACGGCACGGGTGGATCGCCGCGTCGAAAGTTGCGGTAGCTCGCGTAGCCAACCCAGATGATCACTGGCAAGGCGATCGCCGTGTAAATCCCGACGGATATCTGAAGAGGGCGAAGGTTTCCCTCCCCAATCTTTTCGCACCAGACCGCAGAGGTGATGTAGCACGCCAAGAAATGAATTGCCCACACCGATGGAGAGATCGCGATCCACCACAAACGCTTCTTCATCGGGCGGCGTTGCCCGTGTTCATGCAGTGGTACCGGTTGCTGATTCACGCTCTCACTCATCAGGCCACCCAAGGAAAGAGTGCCAGCACCGATCCCGTGATCGCGACGGTCAGCAAGAGGAAGTGCCACCCCAAGGTGATGTTGACGATGTCCGCATCATGCTTCGCATCCATCTTTCCAAACAAACGCCGGGCGATGCAGTAAACCAACATCGTGGCACCAAGAACTAAATGCACCACCGTCCACAACACCAACACGCCGGCCGTTGAGCTGTACACGTGCACGGTCGGATCCATGCCATTGGAATACGGACCCCATACGAGGGCCGCACCCGACGCGACGGTCGCGGCCACCGCCAACAGACTCGATGAATAAAAGCCGACCGAATGATTGCCGCGATTCAGACGACGAGCCATCACGACCGCGCACCACGCGAGGACGGCCAGCCCCACAGACACCAAGGGCCAAATCGTTCCGGCACCAACAACCGGTTCGCCGTTCCATTGTTCCGGCGGAAAGTCTTCGTGCACGGTCCAGTAGAAGAAGTAGCCAAACACCAGCGAAATGAACGCTGTCATGTCGCCCAGCATCGTGATGAACATCGCCCACCAACCCACCGCCGCGGGCCCTGAAACATACAGTGGCAACGATTGGCCCAATCCAACCGGCTTGGTTTCCTTTTCGGGAATCTCCGCGGTACCGGTCCACAGCCAAGTCACGATGGTCGCGAACGAGAGCACGCTGCAACAACCGGCCGGGATCCACCAGTGATAAGTCGAAAAGATGAAGACTCCACCGGTGAACACCGCCGCCCAAAACGGCAAGAACGATGGTCCCGGAACACGCAAGCACTGCATCAACTCCGCATCCACCGCACTGGTCACCAACGTCTCTCGTCGTCCTTCCTCTGCATCGGGCAGGTAGAAGTTCCCAGCATCGATGTCGGCCAGCAGGTTCTCTTGCTCCCACAGCGGGTATCGCGAATTGATGATCGGAATCGAGCGAATCCCCCAGGGCTGGTCCGGAATCTCACCGCTCCACTCCAGTGTTCCCGCATTCCAAACGTTTCGCGGTACCAAGGGCTGCTTGCCTTTGGGGCGAAACACATCCCAGAGCAGAACCAGGAAACCGGCTCCCAAACCAAACGCACCAATCGACGAAATCAGGTTGGGCCATTCGAATCCCATTCCGCCCGGGAACGTGTAGACGCGGCGAGGCATCCCCATCAATCCCGCGATGTGCATCGGAAAGAACGCCACATTGAATCCGATCAACATCAACCAAAACGTGATGTTGCCCAACCGCTCTGAAAGTTGCTTGCCGGTTACAAACGGGTAGTAGTAATAGAACCCGGCGACGATTGGAAAGATCGTGCCACCGATCAACACGTAGTGCAAATGTCCGACGATGAAGTAAGTGTCGTGGGCTTGGTAATCAAACGGAGCGATCGCGACCATCACACCGGTCAGCCCGCCAATGATGAACGTCGCCAACCCCGCCAGGACGAACTTCAGACAGACATTGCGCTGAACACGTCCAACCAACAGCGTCGCGATGAAGCAGAAAATCTGCACGCCGGTCGGAATCGCCACGGCCTCGGACGCAGCGGAGAAAATCCCGATCGAGATCCCCGGCAATCCGGTCGTGAACATGTGATGCACCCACAACCCGAAACTCAGGAACCCCGTCCCCACCGCGGCCAACACGATCCACCCGTAGCCAGCCATCGGCGTGCGAGCGAACGTGGGCACCATCATCGCAACCAATGCGATGGAAGGCAGAAAAACGATGTAAACCTCGGGGTGCCCAAAGATCCAAAACAAGTGCTGCCACAGCATGGGATCCCCACCCCGCTCGACATCGAAGAACGGCCAATCCATGGCCCGCTCCAGTTCCATCAGCAAATCGCCAGCGATCAATGGCGGGAACGCGAACAGGATCATCACCGCTACCACCAGGATGTACCAAGCGTAAAGCGGGATCAGATTCAAACGCATGCCAGGCGGACGGCACTTCAACACGCCGACGATCAATTCAACCGCCGCAGCAATCGATGCGATCTCGATGAAAGAAAGCCCCAACAACCAGATGTCAGGCCCGATACCGTCTTGGTACTCCGTCGTCATTGGCGGATACATGAACCAACCACCACGAGGTCCGACACCGAAGAACAACGAACCGCACACGAACACGCCGCCGATCAGAAAGCACCAATAACCGTACGCCGACAACCTCGGGAACGGCAGGTCTCGCGCCCCCAACATCTCGGGAAGCAACATGATCGAGATGGCTTCTAAGATTGGCACCGCAAACAAAAACATCATCACGCTGCCGTGCATGGTGAAGATTTGGTTGTACTGGTCGGGCGTGAGCCAATCGTTTTCTGGCAAGGCCAACTGGACTCGCATGATCAGCGCCAGCACACCGCCAAACAGGAAGAACGCAAACGCGGTGAGCGTGTACCACAGTCCGACTTCGCTGTTGTTGACTGCCGACCAGTAACGCCATCCCTTGGGAGTCTCCCAAGCCTTCAACAATCGGTCCGCTCTTGGGTCTTTCACTGCAATCCCCCCAAGTAACGAACCAAAGCTCGCAATTCATCATCGGCAAGCGTCTCAAAAGCTGGCATTTCCACGCCTGGTTTGACGCGATGAGTCTCCGCGATCCACCGAGTCAAGTTGTCCGCGTTGTTTGGCAGCACGGAGGCACCAATGCTTCGGCGACTTCCGAAGTGAGTTAGGTCGGGACCGACAACGCCATCGGCCGACGTGCCGCGAATTGAGTGGCAGGCACCACAACCAGAGCCTTCGAAAATTTTCCGACCGGCCTCCGCGTCATCGGAAACCGCCGCCGCTGGTGATGCTTGTTGCCGGAGCCATTCGTCGTAGTCCTCACGTGATTCAACGATCACGTCGAAAGCCATCTGAGTGTGAGCCTCGCCGCAATATTCGGCGCACACGCCGCGATAGACGCCGACTCGAGTCGGATGCAGCTTCAACCGATTTTCACGACCTGGCATCATGTCGACCTTGCCGCCGAGCGAAGGAATCCAAAACGCATGAATCACGTCCTCGCTGTTGAGTTTGAATTCCACCGGTTCGTTCACCGGCAAATGAATTTCATTGGCCGTTTCCACGCGATCTCCGTCTGGCATTCGGTAGTGAACTCGCCACCACCATCGCACTCCCGCGACCTCGATGACTTGGCTGCTCTCCGGTGCCGGTCGTTGAAGTTCTGGCAACATTGCCAAGCCATACGTCAGCAACGCTGTCAAAACGATTGTCGGAAAGACCGCCCCACCGCCGATCACCAACATTCGCGTTCTCTTCTGATCATGTTGGCCGGGAACCACGATCGCGTAGACCGCCAACCCAACGACAATCAGCCAGATCAAACATCCGCCAATGAGCATCACCCAAAACAATTCCGCAATCGATTCGGCGCCGACACCGGCGTGATCAAGAGCGGACTGGGATGGAGCGAAGTTCATACACGTGGTCGGTTAATGCTCAGTGGGATCGCAATTCGTCCGTTTGCCAACGTCAATCTTTCAGAGCGGACGATTAGCGGACTGCGGTCGTCAGCAGCAATCGGCATGCCGCGAGGACTTTCTCGACACGCCCGAGCAAATGAGGCGGCGATCGCGAGCCAGCGTAAGGCACACATTTTGCTTGACCATCGCCGCATGCTAGACAGCCTCGACATCACTCAACTGCAAACGATCGCCACCGCTGGCGGCCTGGGTGCACTCCTAGGAATCGAACGTGAGTTCGCTCGCAAACCCGCGGGCGTCCGGACACACATCTTCGTGTGTGCCGGGGCGTCGATGATGATGCTGTTGGCCCAGGAAGCGGTGAACCACTTCCAAGCCTTGGAACCCGATTCGATGCTTAGTGCAGACCCCATCCGGGTGCTTCAGGCAATCGTGGTTGGCATCAGCTTTCTGGGTGCAGGCACGATTGTGCATCAGAAAGGAGAACAGGTTGAAGGTCTAACCACCGCGGCGAGCATCTTCTTGACCGCGGGAATTGGCGTCGCGACGGCTGTCGAGCGAACCGCTCTGGCAACCAGCGTTGCTATCGCAGCGGTTTTTGTACTTCTCGTTGTTGGTTGCGTTGAAAACCGTATCGCGTGGTGGGTGCGTCGACGCGAAAAGCCAAACCCGCCCATCAATCACCCGGACGATTCACACGATCAGTGCACACCAGACGCTTGAAGAAGTTCTAGCGAAGATCACCGTGAGTGAACGACTGAAC
>NZ_DDGH01000003.1:21959-26800 GCF_002337565.1 Rhodopirellula sp. UBA1907
AACGATCGCTTCTCGCACGATGCTGCTGAACCAGGCGGTAAACCCATATCGCAAGCATCACTGCAATGACACCTGAACTCACCCAACTAAGTGGACCTGCCAAGTCACCGTAGTTTTTGCCCAGCCACAAGCCGATCACGGCCAAGAGTGCAGTCCAAGCGATTGTCCCGATCGCAGTGTAAGCAGAGAACTTTACCGGTGGCATGTCCGCGAAACCTGCCGGGACACTGATGAGTGTTCGCAGCCCAGGAATCAAGCGACACAAAAGCACGGCCGCCGCACCCCAACGTTCGAACCAGCGATCAACTTGGTCGATGTCGTTCCGGGAAATGGTCAGCCAAGCACCATGTTTGTCCACCCACGTCGCGAGCCGCTCCTTTCCGATCCGGCGAGCTACCCAGTACCACGCATAGGCACCGACAAATGAGCCAGTGCTGCCCGCGATGACGACCGCGATAAAAGAGGATTGCCCTTGGCTGACTGAGTAACCAGCCCACGGCATCACCAATTCGGACGGAATAGGAGGAAACACGTTCTCCAGTAACATCAGCATTCCAACGCCGAATGCACCGAACTGTTCCAAAATACTTTCGATCCACTGATCCATGATTGAACAAGACCTAACGAGTGCGGGTCAAGTCAAAGACAAATTCTTCGACCATCCGAGAACCGCTCGTGCAACCAACGACTGGTCGCAATCATCTTCAGAGTGACACTCAACCGAGTGACGGAGATGGGTTTCGGAAGAAAATACACGCCGACATATCGTCGGGCTTTCCGGGCGATGGCTTTGCTTCCCAAGGTGCTCGTCACAATGACAGGCAACGTTGCAATTCGCTGGTCTTTCGACCGGCGCATCGCGTCGACCAAATCGAAACCGCTCCAATTGGGCATTTCGATATCAGTGATCACCGCGTTGACACTCTGCTTGGACAGCAACTCGAACGCTTCACAACCATCCGCCGCCTGAACGCTCTCAACTTCCAGATTGCGAAGGACTCGCGAGATGATCGTTCGCATGACTGCGACATCATCCACGACAAGAACATTCTTCATACCGATCGTTGGCAGCGGCAATTCATGTGCGACCTGCACGTTCAGCTCAACCATCGTCAGAGTCCTTCTTGCGATGGTTGATCAAAAGAGCCGAGCAATCGTATTCTAACACGCCACCGGTCAACTTGATCGGCGGTGACAACTGCTCTGCAAGCTCACTGGCCTTCAATCCCAATGTGCCGAAGTTGGCAGTTTCAATCGTTGATGCACACGCGCCATAGGCAACGTGTTCGATGCCGGCCAATCCAATCGCGGCTAGGCACATTGGGCACGGTTCACCAGTCGAAACAAGCCACAAACCGGAAAGATCTGGTCCGCCTAGCTTCTTCGCTGCCTTTCCGATGGCCACCACTTCGGCGTGCGCAGTCGGATCGCAGGTCGATACCACTTGATTATGAGCAACTGAAATTTGCTTCCCGCTTTCGGTGAAGACACCTGCGCCAAAAGGATGTTCGCCCATGGCCACACCTTCAATCGTCTTCGTCACGACGGACTTCATCCACTGGCGAAGCGTTTCGCTGTTAACTGCCATGGATGAGGACATAGACCTGAACCGATGAAGGAATGGATTGACAAAGTTAGATACATCGCAAGTACCGTGCCGCTACCTTCAACAAGTGCCGCACAGCCCGCGATTCACTTGATTTCTGAACAGCACTGGACCGGAGGTGACGACCGGCGCGGTTTTGGGTCGATCGCCAGCACTGAGCGACCAGGCATCGCAGCTTTGGAGGCCTGAGCAACGATCTATGATCAGCCTGAAACTCGGTTAGGAGCGTTGCTTGGTCTGCAATCGACCGTTTCGCGTCAAATCACCCCAATGCGTCTCAGGCAACTGCATCGCTCAATTTCGGCATGCAACCCGGACCAGCTGGGGCTTTGCCATGGTCTGAGGTAGTCAAACCCAAGCCGACGCGCACAGGGTTCAACACCCCGCAAAACCGTTACTTCCGAGGGTCGTTCGCGGGCAACTTTTCGTGCCTCGTGGGAGTGATTCCGCCTGGATGCTCAACATAAACCTTCTCGCCGCAGTTGGGACACGCGGGAACACGGTCGTCCACCGGCTTGCCGCATCCGGGACAAGGAGTGTGGTTGAGAGGGGCGGTGTCTTGTTTGGGTTCGTTCATCGTGGTGTTCCGTTTGAAAGCGGGGGGATCAGGACAGCAGGTTTCGACTAGAAATCAAAACAATGCCGGCGTTTGCGCCTCGAAAGGCAGTGTTTGCTTGAGAAGTCTTCCGTCAAAGGTCACCCGCAATCGGCGAGCCAATCATAACGGCGAGGGTTTTGGCCCGCCGTTTGCGTCAGGGCTTCATCACAACGCAGCAACGCGTTCAGCGAAGCTTGATTCGCCCAACCAAACCTCACTCAAATTGACAGGACTTCCCGTGAGCCAAAAGTTTCAAGTCAACCAATACGTTCAGTGGAACTACGGCGGTGGAACGGCCAAGGGACAGATCAAAGAGTCCTACAAAGAAAGGGTGACCAAAACCATCAAAGGCAACGACGTGACGCGGAACGCCAGCGATGACGAACCGGCCTACTACATCGAGCAAGAAGACGGTGATCACGTGCTGAAGAGCGAAAGCGAACTGCAAGACGCGTAAGGCGATTCGCTTCTGATGTGAGTTCGACAACCAAAAGCAAATTTCCGCTTCCAACAATTTCAAACAAACCCATGAATCGCAAAGCAATCATCACCGGGGGAAGCACAGGCATCGGCCGCGCAACCGCGGTCGCCCTCGCTCGATCCGGACACGATGTCGCAATCACCTACGCACATGGTGAAGACGACGCCAAACGCACCGCTGAAATGGTGCAAGCCGAAGGACGTGTGTGCGTGGTCAAACAGTTGGATCTGTCCAACCCTGATACTGCGAATCCAGTCGTCGATGAGATGGTCGACGAACTGGGCGGCCTCGATGTGTTTGTCAACAACGCTGGGATGATGGTCAATCAAACGATGCCGAATCTCGATGTCGAAACCGCTCAGCGAATCTTCAACGTCAACACGATTGGTGCAACGCTTGCGATCCAGCGGGCCGTGCATCACATGTTGCCTGGCGGTTTGGAAGGCGACGCGAAATCAACTCCGGGTCGAATCATTGTCGTGACCAGTGTTCACGAAGCGATCGCCAGTCCGGTCGACACGCTCTACACGATGACCAAACACGCTTTGGGTGGTTTGGTGAAGTGTTTGGCGTTGGATCTGACTCCGCTGAACATAACGGTCAATTCCGTCGCCCCCGGCGAAATTGCCACTCCGATGAACGACATGGATCCCGATGATGCCGAGACCTCACCACGGGAGGCGATTCCGGTCCGCCGGGTTGGTCACCCCGATGAAGTCGCGGCCGTCATCAATTTCCTTGCCGCCGAGCAAGCGGGATTTGTCACCGGGGCACGCTGGCCGATTGACGGTGGCTTTGAAGCCGCCGCACCACTCGCCGCCAGTGCTTTTCGAGAAGACTACTTGGCTCAGTAGCCCCACCATTCGAGCCCTTTCACTATCAACGGCAGTCACTGCCATCACAAACACCAACGAGTTCAAACGATGTCGACTACAACCCAAACTCAATTCAAACGCGATATTCTTCAAGACGAAACCACCGCGGAAGTCACTGCTTTGTTGCAATACAACCTGACCAACCTGATCGATCTAGCTTTGCTGATGAAGCAAGCCCACTGGAACGTCGTGGGTCCTAATTTTCGAAGCATTCATTTGCAACTCGACGAGATCATTGACTCCGTTCGAGCGGGAAGCGATGAAGTCGCCGAACGGATCGTCACACTCGGCATTCCAGCTGACGGCCGCGTTTCCACGGTCGCTGCCGAAAGCAAGGTGGAAGGCTACCCAGACGGATTCGTGAAAGTCTCCGAAACAATATCGCGAGTCGCGGACGCTTTGAAACAAGTCATCGAGTCGCTGCGTTCGGCGATTGAGAAACTCGGCGATCTCGACGCGATCAGCGAAGACATGCTGATCGCAATCTCGGGTGAACTCGAGAAGCATCTGTGGATGCTTCAGGCCCAAGAAGTCTGATCCCCGCGACAGACGCCATTGCCGGTAATCCGCCGGCCGTCCGCCGATCGCATGAATTGCGGACGCAACTACGAAGGATTTTTCCTCCACTCACACAAAGAGCTCACACATGTTGATTCCAATCATTGGCTGGATCATTTTCGGTTTGATCGTCGGCGCCCTCGCTCGGCTGATTTATCCCGGACGGCAAAACCTCGGCATCGTCAAAACAATCTTGCTCGGTGTTGTCGGTTCATTCGTCGGCGGCTTCCTCGCCTTCCTGCTGTTTGGCGGATCGGCCATGCAAGCGTCCGGATGGATCGGTTCCATCATCGGTGCCGTTGCGGTGCTCGCAATCGCGACTCGCTGGAATAGCAGTTCACAGCAATCGATCACCCATTGATTGGCTGACGAGCGACTGTCACACAAATTGGCGAGAGGTTTTTCCTCTCGCCTTTTTTCGTGTCGGCTGATTTTCGTTCGCATTGGCCTCCGATTTGCGACTCTTTGCAATCGTTTCCGAAATACTTCAACCGAAAGAAGCATGATGAATACTCACGAAAAGCTAATCGACCTGATCCAAGACTTTGATACCGCGATGCTGATCACGAAAGCAGATGACGGTGGTATGGACGCTCGCCCCATGGCGATCGCGGAAGCAACGGACGACGGCCAATTGTGGTTCGTTACCAATCGGAACTCTGGCAAGATCGCTGAGCTGATGTTGGACCGTGATGTCGCGGTGACGATGCAAGGTTCAAACAA
>NZ_DDGH01000003.1:26947-27261 GCF_002337565.1 Rhodopirellula sp. UBA1907
GACGATGCAAGGTTCAAACAAGTTTGTGACGTTGTCCGGCAAATGCCGAGTCACCGACGATCGGGCCAAGCTGGACGAACTGTGGAAGGAAGCCTGGAAGGTCTGGTTCCCAGAAGGCAAAAACGATCCCAACATTACCTTGCTGCGGGTTGAACCGGAACGCGGTGAGTACTGGGACAACAGTGGCTTCACCGGCATCAACTATCTGCTGCGTGCGGGCAAGGCTTATGTTCAGGGCGAACGAGCCGAAACCGACAAAAACATCAACGCTACCGTTTCGCTTTGAAGCTAGATTCAAACAATCACAACGAGAG
>NZ_DDGH01000003.1:27486-27699 GCF_002337565.1 Rhodopirellula sp. UBA1907
TCATTCCAATGAGCACGATGATGATTCATCGTGCTCTTTTTGTATGATACGTGTCCTCCAGATTCAGGAAGCGAAGCCAAACACAACCGCACCACAAATATTCTTCCCACGGGAAAGCCTCCAATCCCTCTTTCGAATACAGAGGTTGTGCAGTTTCTTGTTGCCGCTTTTCGGCAGATCTGCACACTGTGTACCTCTCCCGAAACGAAGTTT
>NZ_DDGH01000003.1:27920-62204 GCF_002337565.1 Rhodopirellula sp. UBA1907
GACGCCGTTCAGGCGTACGCGAGGGAGGGGGCCGCGCATGGGAAACAACACGCACTCGCCTCCTCCGTAGTTCTCGCCGAACGCTCGCAATCCTCCCGCTGCCACTTGTCGATTGAACCGACAATGAGCTTTCAACCCATGTAGGATGGGCACTCCTGCCCGTCCAGGTTTTGGATGTCTGTAGGATGGGCACTCTTGCCTTTTTATACCCCACATCTCGAAACACCAAAGATTAGTGTCCAATCAGAGTGGATTAGTGTTCCGCCAGCGCGGTCAAGGGAACACTAATCTCCGCTGATCGAACACTAATGGTTCTTGGGCAAGGGATGTTTGGCTTCGAACCGCTTGTATTCCCAACGCAAGCGGCTCCCAAAAGATGTGGGGTACAAAAAGGCACTCTTGCCCGTCGAAGTTGCGGACGTCGGCCAAGAGCGGCCAACCGACAGCAAAATCGACTCGCCCTTTGCCAAAGGGCGAGGTTCGCAGGACGTCACGAGCATAGCACTTAAAAACTGCACGACCTCTACATAGACCAGTAACAGCATGAGCAGTGAATCCTTCTCCGATCGTTCGGTCCCATCCGACGAACACACGACCCGCCGCGGATTCATGAAGGGAACCGTTGCCGTGGGAGCAGCGGCGATGACGGAACCTCTGATTGCGGCACCGAGTCCCCAAGAAGAACCGATTCCCATCATTGATTGCCACATTCATCTCTTTGACGGATCGCGTCCACAGGGTGCACCCTACGTTGGTCCCGGAGGCGATTCTCCCACCACCGCCCTGCCGGCTGACTATCGCAAACTTGCTGTTCCGCTGGGAATCACCGGTGCAATCAAGGTCGAAGCCAGTCCGTGGGTGGAAGACAACCTGTGGGCACTGCAAGTCATGCAGCCCGACGACATGATGCTGGGACTGGTCGGCAATCTGAGGCCAGAGAAGCCGGACTTTGGTGAACTTCTCGCTCGACATGCGAAGAACCCTCTGTTTCGAGGAATCCGCTACGGAACCCTGTGGGGCTACGATCTGACGAAGATGATCGAGGACGACGTGTTCATGAGAGGGATGCGTTTGATGGTGGATCTCGATCTGTCGTTGGATGTTGCCAACCCATCTGTGCGATTGCTGGAAGCGGTCGTGAAGCTGAACGAACGTTTGCCAGACTTGCGCATCGTCATCGATCACCTGCCACGATTGGAGCCAACCGCCGCCAACCAAGTGGCTTACGACAACGTCCTGAATGACTTGCACCATCGAATGAATGTCTTTGTCAAACTCTCGGGCTTGATTCATCGCGTCTCAGGCAAGATCGTGAAAGATCTGGAGGTGCATCGTCCAGGCCTGGATCGACTGATCGAGGTGTTTGGAGACGACCGAATCCTCTTTGGCAGCGATTGGCCCAACAGTGACCGAGCGGCTCCATTGCAAGAAGTCGTGGGCATCGCGAAAGAATACTTCGCTGACAAACCACGTGAGCTCCAGGAAAAGTACTTCTGGAAAAACTCCCTCGCGGCCTACAAGTGGACGCCGCGAGAGGATCTTGGAGAAGGCGTCGTTGACTAACATGCTGGTGCGACTGCCGCCGCCTTCCCCGTTCTCTTTGTCCATCTCCCATTCAAACATTTTGTATGAAGACAACTGCCTGCCTGTTTCTGGTCCTTCTGACCATGTCGAATATCGCGTACAGCGATTGGGATCTCCATGTCGCCGCCGATGCAACTGCTGGTGGTGACGGAAGTAAGCCCCGCCCCTTTCGATCCCTGAGCGAAGCCCGCGACGCGATCCGCAAACTCCGGATTGATCGACCAAGTGAATCCGCTCGTGTTCTCCTGGGAAATGGTCGTTATGAAATCGCGCGGCCGTTGACGTTTGAAGTCGGCGATGGAAACGTGGTTTACGAAGCCTTACCAGGGACAAACCCGGTGATCTCAGGAGGTCGTCTGATTTCGGCTCAGTGGTCCGAAGGCGAAGGAGGCACTTGGACGACGCAGCTTCCGCTGGAATGGCGTTTCGAACAGATGTGGGTCAACGGGAAGCGGGCTGCAAGAGCACGCGAACCGGACAATTTTTTTCACTACATGGTTGGATGCCGAGAACAACCGATCGACGGCGGCAGGCGTGCTCGGCAAACAATCTCAGTACGTCCAGAAGACATTGCCAGCCTGGAAGGACTCACTCCGGAAGAGATTCGAGAAGTACAAATCCTGGCGTTTCACAAATGGGATACCACCCGCCGATTCCTGGACAGCGCCGATGCGAAGAACGGCCAGTTGGTCATCTCGGGGCGAAAGATGAAAAGTTGGAATCCGCTGACACGTAACACGGGTTACGTCCTTGAAAATTTTGCCGCGGCGCTCGACGAACCGGGGGAGTTCTTCCTGGCACCGGGAGGAAAACTCAGCTACCGACCTCGTGCGGGTGAATCGATGGAGGATGCTGAGTTCATCGTTCCCGTCTGCGAAGAGCTGGTAGCGATCCAGGGCGACGCGGCGAACGATCAGTTCGTTGAAGGCCTGGAATTTCGCGGCATCGCGTTCCGACATTGCGGCATGCTCACGCCGCGGTCCGGCTTTGATCCATCCCAAGCGGCCTCTCCGATCGAGGCCGCAGTGCAAATCGACGGGACGAAAAACGTCGTGTTCGATCGTTGCGAGATTGGTCACACCGGTGGGTATGGCATTTGGTTCCGCAAGGGCTGCACGGGAGGCCTCCTGAAGCAGTGCTTCGTGCACGACTTGGGCGCAGGTGGAGTGCGTGTTGGTGAAACAAGAATTGCATCGAACGAATCCGAATGGACTCACGACATCGTTGTCGACAACAACATCATCTACGATGCCGGGCATCTCTTTCCATGTGCGGTGGGCGTTTGGATTGGCAACAGTGCTGACAACGAAGTCACGCACAACGAAATTTCAAACATGTACTACACCGGCATCTCGGTCGGTTGGCGTTGGGGATACGATCGAAGTCTGGCATCGGGAAATCGAATCGAAAACAACCACATCCACCACCTCGGCAAAGGCTGGCTCAGTGACATGGGCGGAATCTACACGCTGGGGCCGTCGCCCGGCACCGTGCTGCGGGGGAATCGAATTCACGACATCGAGTCATGGGGATACGGAGGTTGGGGGCTGTACAACGACGAAGGCAGCACCGGCATTTTGCTGGAAAACAACCTCGTTTATCGCACCAAGTCTGGCGGCTATCACCAGCACTACGGACGCGAAAATGTGATTCGCAACAACATCTTTGCATTCGGCCGCGAATACCAGATCCGGCGAACTCGAGTTGAAAAGCATCTTTCCTTCACCTACGAGCGGAACATCGTTCTGTGGGATTCCGAGAAATTGTTTCATGGCAACTGGGGCGATGACGGCGTTGATATTGGTGGCAACCTCTATTGGCGAATGGGCAAGCCGGTTGAGCTTGGAAAGGCCGATACAAGCGACAGTTCAATCGTTGCGGATCCGCTGTTCGTCGATCCGTTGAACGATGATTTCCGGTTTGCAGACCCATCGGTCGCGAAAACGATTGGCTTCCAGCCATTCGATGCATCGCAAGCAGGCGTCTATGGTGACGAAGCATGGAAAGAACACGCCAAGTCGCTTCCGTTGCCGGAATTGCGTCAGGCACCTCCCCCTCCGCCGCTCACCTTTCGCAATGACTTTGAATACGGCGATCTTCCGGTTGGCTCATCCGTTTCGGTCACGCCGGAACTCGGTGGAATCCAGGCGATCGAGTCACCGGTGGCAAGAAGCGGGACCAAGGTCTTGCAGTTCACCGACACGCCCGGTCAGAAGCATCGTTACTATCCGATGATGACTCTCAGCCCCAAGCACAGCGAAGGCACAACGAGTTGCCAGTTCGCGATCCGACTGGGAAAGAACTCTGTGTTCCAGCATGAGTGGCGAGATTCCAGCCACCCTTACCGAACCGGCCCCAGCCTGTGGTTTGAAAACGGCAAGCTACGTTCTTCAAATCGCGTTCTGACGGAACTCCCGATCAACGAGTGGATTCTGATCGAGGTCACCGCGAAACTGGGAGAGGATGCGGGCGATTGGAGCGTCTCGGTATCGATCCCCAACCAGCCGACGAAAACGATTGACCAGTTGCCGCTCGTGAGCGACAAGTGGAACCAACTCGACTGGTTGGGTTTAGTCAGCCAAGCGGACACCGATGCGGTGGTCCTTCTCGACGACCTGCAATTGACTCGTACGGAGTGAGCAATGATCCAGTCGCCCAACGGCACCCATTCCTATTGACGTTCACCGCATTGCGAATTTGCAGAAAAGCGTGGCGATGTTCAGCGAAGACTCGTTTGCAGCTTTAACCTGAAAATCCGGAAGTTACGTCATTCAACTCGTCGTTGACGGGTGCATGATCGAAAATCGAAATGCAATCAAGAATTTTGTGCTGGCTGACCGGATTGATGCGGCTGTACTGAATGCGGCAGAAGGCGAGAGGCTTTCACGCTAATTTTTGAGCACAACTAGGTTGCGACATCAGCCATCGCTTGGAAACGTGTCATGGTTTGTCGACTCATTGTCGTCATTCTCGCAACAACTATTGGCTCGCCTCGCTCACGCTGCCATGACCCGTATCAACACCAACGTTTCGTCGTTGGTCGCCCAGAACCGCTTGGCGTCCAGCAACAACGACTTGCAGCAGTCGCTCACGCGTCTGTCAACGGGATTGCGAATCAACAAAGGTTCGGAAGACCCAGCCGGTGTTTTGGCTAGCGGAGCTTTACGGGCGGAGATCACCGGACTGACCAAAGCGATTAGCAACACGACACGTGCCAGTCAGATCATCAGTACAGCCGACGCCGCGCTCGGCCAAGTCGGAAACTTGCTCAATGACATCCGCGGCTTGGTCGTGGAAGCGGCCAACACCGGCGGGCTTTCGAACGCTGAGATTGCTGCCAATCAACTGCAGATCGACTCGTCGCTCGAGGCCATCAATCGGATCTCTCAAACGACCACCTTTCAAGGTCGAAAGTTGCTCGACGGTTCGCAAGACTACTTCAGCACGCTCTCAACCACGCCTGGGATAGCTGACTACGCGATTGACCAAGCAAATCTAGGCACGGCGGGCAGCGTAGACGTGGAAGTCAACGTTGCGGCCGCAGCGACGAAAGCAGACATTGCCATTGATGCGGGCGCGTTTGATCCGCCTCTGGATGGTGATGCGGTTGCGACCAGCAAGCTCGAAACCAACACGTACTATCACGCGGTGCTGAACGACAGTGGTATCCGTATCACTGGCGATTTCGACTCGGTTCAATTCATCGACGACGGTAACTTCAACAGCCTTCCCGCAGCATCGATCAATGATGGCGTTTTGACGCTACGTTATGACTCATATGATCAGCCGCACAGCATCGCCTTCAGTGCGTCAGCGATCAACAGTCTGCCCGGCATCGAGGCCAATTGGGAGGGAGGGCAGTTCGAGAATACACATCAAACAGGAGTCGTCCGGCCGGTTCACGCTGGGATCGAAGTTGCCCGCAGTGACGGCGGCAACATCGCGATTGCATACACCGACTCGGATCAAGCCGCGACCACGGCGTCCTACGATGAACAGACCAACACCGTTAACATCGCTTTGGGTACCGACGAGACATCCAAAGGGTTCGTCGACATTGCTCAGCTGGTCAACGACATTCCGGCACTTTCCGATGGCACCGAACTGACGGCGACGGTGATCGACAGCGATGGAGAAGAAACCACCGGACCGTCGCAACGCCTGAACCTGACCGCGGATGATTTCAATCCTAACACTACCAATTTCGAGCCCAAGCTAAACGGAGATCTCATCTTCGAACTGAGAGGAAGCAAGGGCAGCGAAACCTTTCAGTTCTCCGGTGGTGCGACCGCTCTTCAAATTGCCGACGCGGTCAACTTGGTCAGCGATTCAATCGGGGTGGTTGCTAGCACAGAGAATGGGCTCAACTTCACGAGCCAAGACTACGGCAGCGGGGAGTCCGTCGAAATCGAAGTGATTGGTGAAGGCGACGGAGGCGCGTTTGAAAGCAATCTGAGTGAAACGCTTGCTCTTGGAAGCGACGTCGAAGCAACCGTCAACGGAGTGAAGGCTGGTGGAAGCGGAAACAAGCTCGCGATCAACACCGCCACGTTGGACCTGTCGATCACCGTTGAAGACGGTAGCAGCACCAATTTCAGCTTCAGCATCACCGGCGGAGGAGCCACGTTCCAGCTCGGACCGGGTGCGACCAGCACGCAGCAAGCGTCACTTGGAATCGGAAGTGTCTCGACAGGAAAACTCGGCGGCAGTGCGGGGCGTCTTTACGAGCTTGGCAGCGGGCAATCCATGTCGCTGACGAACGATGTTCACGGTGCGGCCAAGGTCATCGACGAGGTCATGGAGAAAGTCTCGAACATGCGCGGACGATTGGGATCGTTCCAAACCACAACCCTGCAAAGCAGCCTCGTCTCGCTGAGTGAAACGAAAGCGAACCTTCAAGAAGCGATGTCATCCATCAGCGATGCCGACTTCGCTCAAGAATCAGCAAACCTGACTCGCGCGCAGGTACTCGTTCAATCAGGCACCAACGTGCTTTCACTGGCCAATCAAAACCCGCGAAACGTTTTGTCACTGCTGGGATAGCGTGATCGCAAGTTTGGCGAGCCATGAGCCCCGATTCAATCAGCTTTCCAGCCAATCTTCGACGTAAAGCTGTTTGATCCACAGCATGCTGACCGCGAACATTGGCGTCGCGAAAACGATGCCCCAGAACCCAAAGATCAAGCCCCCGATGATCTGAGCCATAATCACCATTGCCGGTGGCAGCTCGACTTGATGTTCCTGAACCATCGGTGTGATGAGATAGCTTTCGATGGTTTGGATCACAACGTAGAGAGCCAGAACGCTGACGAGCGCTGTCGATCCTTGTTGCGACGCCAGCAGCAACGCGGGCACGACTGCGGCGATGCCACCAATGTTGGGAATGAAGGTCACCAAACCAGCGAACACGCCCAGTTCCAAAGGCATCGGCACACCGATCACGGCCAAGCCGATCCCGAACACGATTCCAACCAAAGCCATCGCGATCAAACGTCCGATCATCCATCGCCACAACATGGTGGAGGATTCGGTTAAAAGATTCGATGTCCTATCACGCCAACCGGTCGGGAGCAGCCGAATCGCACCTACGCGGTACTTGTCGGGACTGACAGCGAAGTAGATCGAAAGGAAAAGCAGGATCAGCAAGTCCGCCATCCCACCAAACGCGGACGTGAAGAAGTTTTTGGCCAGCCCAATGGATTTTCCGGAGGAAGGCATCATCGAACTGAGCTTCGCATCTTCCTTCAAATGATCCTCAACCAGCGGTTGTTGTTTGACTGATTCAAAGCTCTCCTGCACCGAATTTTCGATGCGGTCTTTGAACTGAGCCACTTTCTGCGCCGCCGAGTTTGCAAACGAATACATCGTCAAACAAGACAACACCGCGATCGTGGAGATCACCAAACCAACTCGCATGTTTCGTGACAGGTCCAGCGGACTCCAACGTCCAATCAGATCGGCCAATTGGTTCAGAACAACCGCGATTAGCACTGATCCAAAGATCAACGGCAACAAGTTCCGTGCGACGTAGAGCAATCCAGCGATTGCAACGACCAACAGGACAATGCCGCTGGCCAGCAGGACACGTCGGGTAAATGCGGTGTGATCCATCAGGATTCACTTTCTTCGGTTTGAGTGAAGTGGCTATCGTCGGAACCGCTTGATTCGCCAGCCGACTCAGTCGACTGGAAGCCAAGGTGTTCAGGGTTTTTGAATGTCAACGTGCGATACGGGAATGGGATTTCAATTCCTGCGGCATCCAGATCACGTTTGATCGCCGCGACGACCTCATCGCGACTACGACGGATGTCCAGCGGTTTAGATCCCGCCCACCAAGCGACCTCGAAATTGATGCTGGAATCAGCAAACTCCTTGGCAAAGACTTCCACGGTCCGCTTGCCCTGCACGCTCTCACATCCCTGAACCGCCTGCTTGATCACATCGCGAGACTGGTCGACGTCTTCGTCGTAGGCGACTCCGCAAATGATGCGAACTCGGCGTTGTGGTTGGCTGGTCAACACGTCAACGTTGTTCTTGAATAGTGACGCGTTGGGCACGACGGCCAATTCGCCATCCAGTTTTCGAATCAAAGTGTTGCGAATGGTGATCTGCTTGACTTCGCCGGTCAGATCGCCACATGTGATGAAGTCGCCCCGATCAAAGGGATATCCCCACAGGATCAGGATCCCTGCGAAAAAGTTCTCGAAGATGTCTTTGAACGCGAAACCAATGGCTACCGAACCCAAACCCAGAACGGTCAATGCCTTGGACGGAGTCATGCCGGGGAACGCGACCACCGTGGCAATCAACAATCCAACGATCCAAATCGCGATCGACGACAGCTGATTGACCAAATCTTTGAGGCTGGTGCGCATCCCACGATTGTCCAGCAACCGATGGATGCTCCAACTCGCGAGCTTCGACAGCAACGAGGTCACCAGCACAACGAACAACGCGGCGACCAACAGCGGAGACCGAACCAGAAAATCGGTCCACAAGGAGTCCAAGGATTTCGTGACCACCTCACGCGTCGAGGCGAGATCGACGGCGCTATCGATGGTCAGCTCGTTGATCACTGCGACAACGTCTTCGGTTTTGCGAGCCACATTTTCAGCCCACTGACGATGTTCCTCCGTATCGGCCTGACCGCGAATGGTTACGATGCCGCTCTTCAGTTCGACCTCCGCATCGGATAGCCAACCGGCTTCCTTGGCTGAATCAAAGATCTTCGTCAGCCGATCGCGAATCGCATCGTCATCACTGATGTTCTGTACCGAAACAGTTTCGGCCGGCGCGTTAGCGTCTTCGACCGTTTCCGTCTCGCTCGTTTCTTGTGCGGCAACGCGATAAGCGCCCACTGAAATAAAAAGGGTGATTGCGAGGAATAGAACACATCGAATCACGATACACCCCCAGTCACACCATCGCCGCTCGCCACTCTTTCGGAAATCAGTTTTCATCTTCGAGGGCCTTTTCAAGATCGCGAATGGGTTCTTCAATCAATTGGTTGAGCGTTTTGCAATTTGATATTTCAATCACCCGTTTCATGGACTCGATGAAGTAGAGCGATGCGTTTCGATCGTTTCGCACATAAGGAACCAATTGCCAAAGCATCGACTGGACGAAGTCCGCACGCGTCACCTCGGTCGTGATGATTCGTAGTTCGTCTTGTTCATCCATCCGGTAGGGCGTCGGAAGCTTTCTTTGCGACAACTGAACCAATCCATCCGACAACCAATCGATGCACTGCATCGCGGTGAACGGATCGTTCACCCCCGGCGACAACGCCCGCGTCGCGACTTCGACAAACTCATTCAAGATAAAAAACACATCTTGAGTAGGCGTTCGTGAATATCCGATCGCGAAACCATGGCGGATCTTCTTCGCGTGATCCTCGTTCCAATCGGCCGTCCGAGTCACCTCCGCGATGATCTCACTGCGACGAATGAAATCGCCTGGGCGTTTGATCAACCGGACAACCGCCTGGTGATCCTTTGCGAATCGGATCAATTCATCATCATCGATCCCTTGCAAATAGCCGGTAACATCCGATCGCACCGTGTGCAGAAAGTCGCTGGATAGGCTCGGAACGTCTTCCTCTTCGTCCAACGCCTGCCCCACCGTTTCGGGATAAAGCTCATCGAACTTCTCGGACATGTCGACCGACAATCGACGCAGAACCGTCGAAATGTGGATGCTGTCCGGCACATGGTGAATGAAGTAGATCAGTTCACCGACACTGGCAATCGTCAGCACCAGACTGACAAACAGCGAAAGTTGCGGTACGAACGCCTCCACCGACAAGTCCCAACTTTCGGGCACCGCACCGCCACGAACGACTCGCAACACCAACAGACAGTACAAAAACGTCGCGACAAAGGTTCCGAGCGTGATTTGATTGCCTCGATCTCGCATGAAGTTGTCCAGCAATCGCGGACCGAAGTGCGAGGTTGCATGCGAGACGGCCAAGATAGTCAGCGAGAACGTCACGCCGGCCACGGTGATCATGGATCCCGCAACGGTCGCAAGCAACGCGCGTGCTCCGTCGGGTTGGTTCATTGATGTGAACCAGTAATCCTGCAACCAAGCGTTGCCGACGCTTCGATCAATCCAAATGGTGACCTGCGAAAGCACGATGGCGGATAGCACCATCAGCGATGGAATGAACCAATAGCTTCCTTTGATTCGATACAGCAGTTGTTGGAGGTAGGCCTTCATGCAATCAGGTTCGCCTCACCCTCAACCGTCTCATCGTGTTCTGTTGCACGCAAGACTTCCGTTTGCTCGGCTCCCAAATCACCTTCACCAACGGACGTGGTGGGTTCATCAGCAGACAGAGACTTCTCGGGCAAAGTCGGCGGTGCCGTCGGCAATTGCTCCACCATTTGAACTGGCACGCCTCGTGGGAACACCAACTCACGAGCCTCATCGGGCATGGTGATTTCCGCGTCGGTCAGCTTTTGCTTCACCAATCGAATGACACTGCTGCTTACCTTCAACGGCGAATGAGTCGTTTGGTCGAACCAGTAGTAGACTCGCAAGTTCACAGTCGCGGACCCGAGGGATTCAACAATCGCGATTGGGGCCGGGTCGTTGACCACTCCGATGTGATCATCCAAAACCGACATGACAATCTCTTGCGCTTCCACGATCGAATCTTCAAACCCGATCCCAACGGTGAAGTCACGTCGACTCAGCGGTGTCGCCGTGTAGTTAACGATCTTGCCTTTGTAGACGGTGCTGTTGGGCATTTGAATTTGGTTGCCGTCCAGCGTGTTCAGCACTGTTCCGCGAGTCGTCACCTTGCGAACGAAGCCTTTGGCTCCCTCGACCTCGATCAAATCGCCCACGCGGAAAGGATGATTCAGCGATATCAGAATGCTGGCCAAGTAGTTCTCAGCAATGTCGCGGAAAGCAAACCCCAACGCCAAGCCAACCAACCCCGTACCACCAAGCAAAGTGACCGCCAACCTGGTCAATCCAGACACTCGCAACGCGACGTAGACACCGATGATGAAGATCAAAACCCCGACCACATTGCCAACGACTTGCCGCAACAGGGCACTGTCAATTCGCGAACGAGTGAACCAACGAGTCAGTCCCGCGCCGGCACGAGCTAGAAAGTAAGACAGAATCGCGACAGCCAACGCGACCAAGACTAACGGCAGCACGCCGGTTGCTTCGCGGCCAAGTTGTTTAAGCGATGCGATCGCAGGAGCGAAATTCCAGAGCGGAAGCTCGGCAACCTTCAGTCGGTTGACCACGGCGACCACGTCCGAGGTTTTGATCGCGGTTGACTCCGCCCATTCGCGGTGCCCCTTGGTGTCCGATGTCCCGCTAAGGAAAGCGACGCCGCGATCAACCTTCACCTCTGGGTCGGTGAACCAACCGGTGGCTTCCATGATCTCTTGCAACCGCGTTTCGATTCGCTGGTCACTGTTGATCGGATCAACCTGAACTTCGTCCGCGACCTGGACAGCGTTTTTGTCGCCTTCCTGACCGTCGCCCGTCACCTCAGCGGCAATGTCATCGGCCGTGGGAGTTTCGTCCTGGGCATTCACCGCCCGTGAGCCGACGCAAACCAGCAGCGTCAGACCAAGCAGCAACGCACGAGCAAGGACAATCAATCGATACATGAAAACACAACGGATGCGGGGAAAAACCAAACGGGCACACTAATTCCAATGGGCCGTCGCGAACGAAGCTCAAAGGAACGGCATAGGGGGAAGACAGATGCCACGAAGCTCATGAATGAACTTGGGCATCTCGTTCAAAGAGACGCGGACTCCGATCAGCTGATCAGAAGTCGACGCGATTGTTCTTGCTATCGAAGCGTGCTTCGTAATCGATCTGCACCAGATAGTCCTTTAACGCGACCAGTTCACGGACATCCAATTCATCTCTGATCGAATCGATCGCTTCTTCCATCCGTTTCACCATCCGGTGAACTTTGATGAAGTCAAATTCCCGGTATTCAGCATCGGGTTGATGGCGTTTCGCGAGCGTCTTTTCGATTGGACGTCGGTAGGGTTCCAGGACAGGACTATCCAACGGCTCGGGCCAGTAGATCTCCCCAGTTTCCCGCTTGATCTGATTCTCGTTCAACCGATCAGGCTTTTGCTTGTTCGCGATTTTCATTCGATCTGATGCTGACATCCGATCCTCTTTCAATTGATCTTCACGAAGCTGCTTGATGTCGTAGTACAACTCGACTGATTCTTTTCTGTTTTCGAGTTGCTTGTCGATCGCTTCTTGGAACCGTTCTGCGGAAAGTGACCGCAGTACAGCACCACGTCCCAATCCTTCCGCTAAATCGCCACGTGATTCCAGAATGTCGCCGGCCGCGGTGGAGGCACCGTCGTTATCGAACAGGCCATCATCGGCATTGGCGACCGTAATCGCGAACATCACGGTCAGCGCCGTGGCCACGATCGCCACGGCGGCGTGTCGTGTATTGGTTGAGTGTGTCATCGTCGATCCCCGAGTTCAGTTTGATGGAAGAGTTGTTATGAGGGGATCTACGCAAACACCGTTCCAAATCGCTTTGGCCTGAAATTCGCGTCCTTTTTGGCACTGTCCTTCAACGACGCCGAACGCACGACTTGCTCGCAGCACCTTGCTTTGTTTGCATGATCCTGAAGCGAGACTCCAAGGAAACTCACAAGCTTCTTTTCTACGAAAGCGACACGATGGCCGACGATTCAACAACCCGTGACAAACGCGTTACTGCGGCGGCGGATCGCATCGAAGCGATCGAGCCTTTCCAGCCGCATCCGCTTTGCCACGGCGGTTGGCTGCAAACAATTTCAGTGAAATGGTTGAATCCGCAGCTGTCCTTAGATACCCGGCCAGACGCGATTGGAATCTCTGTTCCTGACGACCACACTCCACCGGATGAGATGAGCTGCTACTACTTTCCCGCCACTGACAAACAAGCCGACAAACCATTGGTCACCGTCTTTCACGGAATGGGCGGACACGCACTGAGTCGCTATATGCGTTCGCTGGGCCAGCGACTGAACACCAACGGATACGACGTTTTGCTTTGGAATCATCGTCGTGCGGGACAATCGGCTTCAAAGTGCACTCGCTTTCATCACCCGGGTTTGACCGCCGATGTTTGCCACCTCACCGAACACCTGAGAGCAGAACGACCAGAGTGGACGCGAAACGGCCTCGCGTGCGTGGCATTCTCGCTGGGTGCCAATCTATTGCTGAAGTATCTGGCGGAATCCGGTGCGGAATCCAACCTCGATGCGGCGGTCAGCGTCTCCGCGCCGCTCGACATGGAAATCACATCGAAGAACTTGCGAACGGGATCGAATCAGGCATTCGACCAATATCTTTTGAACAAGCAACGCGATGAACTGCTGCGAAGCTCCGCGGAGCTAACCGACGAAGAGCGATCCACGCTGAACAGCGTCTCGTCCGTCTGGGAACTTGACGATCAGTTCACCGCCCCGCGTTTTGGATACGAGGGAGCCAAAGACTACTACGCCGAAAATTCAGCGGTCGATTCCATGCAATCGATTCGCACACCCACATTGCTTCTGCATGCCAAGGACGATCCCGTCGTCGTCCCGGAAGTATTCGAAGGAATCGAATGGGAAAAGAACGAGGCTCTTTACCCGATCCTGTGCGAATCCGGTGGCCATACCGGGTTCTTTGATCAAAACCGACAACGATGGCACGAAGCGTCCACAATCGCATTCTTCGACGCGATCCTGTGATTGGGCGATCAACGATGACCAACACGCTGACATAAAAATAGGCTGACCCGCTATGAACGGATTCAGCCACACGCGATCCAGCGATCGCGATCATTCGACCGAGTGACAACCTTGATCAGGCTTCGTAACGCTCGACCGAAACCGGGTCGCACGTCTTCAGCGTTTGGGCGGCTGTGTTGAGCTTCGCCTTGTCGCCTTCAATCACGATCAGCGATGACCCGGCGTTCAGGTTGGACTCGTAGTTGGCACTCGCCTTGTCGTCCAAACCCCACGTTTTGACCGACGCGAGCAAGCCGCCACCCACCGCTCCCGCAGCCATTCCGGCGATCGGACCGGCAACTAGAAACGGCCCGATCATGGTGGGAGCGGCCAACAGGGCCCCGATAGCACCTCCGGCCAAAGTCGCTGCACCCGTCGTCTTTTCCGCTGGTGGGGACGACGCCATGTCGCTCCCGGCATTGTCACTTGCAACTTCATGCGGATGCTCAGCCGCCGTGATGACACTGAAATCATCCGGCGTGTAACCATCCTTTTGAAGGGCCTCAACGGCGACCGCCAACTTTTCGCGATTGGAATACTCTGCAACTAGGCATTGCTGACTCATGACTTTCTCCTGGGAATTGGTTTGCATCAATTAGGGACTTCGCTGGGAATCGTTTCGCTCAGATCAGTCTTCGCGTTCAGCCTCAAACAACATCACCTTGCTGCCCTTTGGAGACTCGAACTTCTTCGGACGATCCGCACCGGGCAACGCGTAGCAGATTTCGAATTCATCGCCTTCTTCCATTTTGATGATTCCGAACGACTTCATCGGAGGCATCCCTTTCATCTCGGTTGTCATGTCGATGTGAACGGGCTTCTTCGTTTCATCGAGCGTGAACAAAGCTCGATAAACTTCGCGTTGCTCACGGTCATAGGTGACGATCATGTTCTTCTCGAACTTCATGATCGTTCCTTCCAGTTCCTCTTCCGGGATCTCCTCGCCTTGGTTGACTCCCTCTTCAACTTCCCAAACTCCCGCCAGTCGCTTGAGCATGGAATCGGTGTGCTCATCGGCTTGGACCGGAACAACTGGGGCAAATAAGAGACAAGGCAAAACGGCAAGCATTGCGTAGCGTGGCATGGGACGGATCCTTCTTAGATGTGATTGGATTGTTTTCATACTCGCCGAGGAAAGCTAAATGCCTTCGCATTGTCAGTCAGCGACTGCGTCGAGCGCACGCCTCGGGAAGTTGAACTTTCTTAACGTGCCAATCGAACGCAATCGCCATACCAGCTGGCAATTGCCGGACTCGATTTTTGCGTACGACCACACGAGCCAATCGCAATCGGTGCCGAAGACTGAATCAACGCGTCCCACTGAACGACGACCGACCAACGTGCTCTCGAAAGCACCGGCGAAGATCCGCAAACCCGTTTCAAACGACGTTGCCAAAGAAACGCTGACTCGGACCGACGAATCCCCCAACAGCGTTTTCGCCAACGCCCGCTATAGCCAAACCACGAACTATCACGGCGATTTTGAAATGCGAAGTCGTTTTGGCCCGCGAAATGCGTTTCTCTCCCTTCGCCATCTCAGACGAGATCGCAACCGAGACAACACACATCTAAAGGAGTTCAACCCATGGTTAATCGTCAAGAATTGCAGGGTCACTGGAACGAAGTCAAAGGCCGCTTGAAAGAGCATTGGGGCCAGCTGACCGAAGACGACCTGCAACAAGCTCGTGGTTCGGCTGAGCAGCTGGTCGGAGTCGTTCAACAAAAGACTGGTGCGACGCAAAACGAGATCGAAAAGTTTCTCGACAGCGTGTTGAGCCGGAACTTCACCGAGCAAGCATCCGAAACCGTTCAGCAATACAGCGACGCCGCCCAGGCCGCCGCAGCAGATGCCGCCGCCTACGCTCGGCAAAACTATCAACGCCTGGCATCGCAGTCTGGTGAGTACGGGGCCAAATTGGCCGACACCGTCCGTACACGTCCCGGCGAATCGTTGGCGATCGCGTTCGGACTCGGTATCGCCGCTGGTGCAATCCTGTTCTTCGGTAACAAGAAATAGTCATGGCGACCACGCTTGCAACGAAGAAACAATCCGCCGCGATCAAACAGCGAATGGCTGAGATCCGAACGGAGCTTCCCTATGAAGTTGACGATGCTCGCGTCCGAGTTCGGCAACTGACGGATTGGAAGTATCACATGTCGCGGCACCCATTGCCGATCCTGGCAGGTGTCGCGGCACTCGGATTCCTGGTCGTTCCCCACAAGCGAACGCCGGAGCGAATCATTATCCGCGAAACACCAAGCGGTACTGAGTCGACCCCCGCGCCAGCGAAGAAGGGTTTGGTAGCAGGCATTGCCGGAACCGTGATGACACTCGCGTTGAGGCAGGCCAGCTCCGTGGCTGCACAACAAATCAACCGCATCTTGACCAACCGAACATCCACATGATTGCTCCCGCACATTCGCGACCGCCCAGGCGCATTGAGTTTGACGAGGCTCTGCCCGAGTCTCGCCACGCCAACGCCGATGGCGAGTCGCCTAGCAAATTGAAATTCATCAACCAATCCGTTGCCAAGTACCCAACCGCATCGCTTGTTGCGGCTGGCGTCGTCGGCATCGCCCTTGGTTGGTTCGTAAAACGCCGACCTTCGTGATCGATATGCCCAACAACGCCAGCATCCAAAAAGTCTTGCGAGACGTTCTCGACCTGTGCGAACTGCAACTGCAATTGTTGTCAGTCGATGCACAAGCGGCGAAACGAAAGCTGACCAATGCCGCGATCTTCACCGCCGTCGCGGTTGCCTTGGCAGGCTCCGCACTGACCGTGTTGCTGGTCGGTTTCGGATTTTTGCTCGACGAGCTAACTGAACTTTCGACCGGCGGTGCTTTACTGACGCTCGCGGTCGCAACTTTCGTTGTTGTCGGCATTTTGATGTTCATCGCGGGCAAGGCGATTCAAGCCGCAACCGCAGCGATGTCTGAAACGAAGTCCGAATTGGCCGAGAACGTTCGCTGGCTGAAGGCCACGATGATCTCACCATCGACATCCCCGCGAAATCAAATGCGTCGCGAATCGTTCCAGAGTTTTCGCGAGCCACCTCACTATTACACACCCGACCCAGTCTCTCCCCTTTCTGAAAGGTAATCGTCATGAACGAAGCATCCACTCAACACAGTCAACCCGGCACCACGTCGAATCCTTCGGACATGAATGGCATGTCCGACCAGGCTCGCGTGGCTGCCGACCGAGTCACCGCTGGTGCAGTCGAGTTCGGCAAAGACGCCGCTCAGCACTACGTCAAAGAACCAGCCCAGGACCTCTTTGGCTTGGCCAAGGAATACGCCAAGGACCATCCCGATGTCGCCGCCTGCTGGGCATTCGGATTGGGCGTTATGGTCGGTTGGAAACTCAAACCGTAGTCACCAACGCGAACGCTCATAGCACCGTTTCATCAACGCGTTCCTTTTCGATCGCGTGACACAACACTCGCCAGAGCAATCCGAAACGGTTGCTCTTTTTTTAGGGAATTACTTCGATGCAAGAACAACTTGAACAGATCAAAGACCGCGCCGCGAACCTCTTCGACGATGAAGCGGATGGTCGCAACGCGGGTATCGGACAGGCCGAGAACATGATCGCATTTGCCGCCGCGATCGGATGCACGTTCATGGTTCGCCAAGGCTTGCAACTAGGTTGGAAAGCAGCCTTGAAACGCGATCCGCCCAAGAACCCAACTTCGCACGAAGTCGAGTGGCGTGAAGCGTTGCTTTGGGGCGCTGTGTCCGGTGCGATTGTGGGTGCCGCACGCATCGCATCTCGTCGTGCATCATCTTCGGCGTATCGGTCAATGCGGTCGGTATCATGATGACGACGGAAGACGTGCACGATCGGCTTGAGACCTTGTCGCGGAAACACGCGATCAAAATCCGAGAAGTTCGCCGCTACATCCACCGCTATCCTGAACTCTCCGGCTACGAGTATCGAACGACCGAGTTCCTGGCGGAGATCATTTCCGACCTCGGACTCAAGCCAACCCTCGCGGAAGACAACCGAGGCTTGTTCGTCGACATCGGCGAACCCAGAGAACTCGGACGAACCGCAATTCGTGCGGACATCGATGCGTTGCCGATTCAGACGATGGTCCAGCACCCGTACGCGAGTGGCACGGATCAGGTGATGCACGCATGTGGTCACGACGCGCATGCCGCGATGGCATACGGCGCCGCTGCGATCCT
Organism: Rhodopirellula sp. UBA1907; assembly: GCF_002337565.1. Taxonomy (NCBI): domain Bacteria; kingdom Pseudomonadati; phylum Planctomycetota; class Planctomycetia; order Pirellulales; family Pirellulaceae; genus Rhodopirellula; species Rhodopirellula sp. UBA1907. The sequence goes on from NZ_DDGH01000003.1 coordinate 45,968, forward strand.
GACCGAACTTGCCAGCGAAGGTATGGCGGTCAACAGCCGAATCATCTTCCAGCCGGCAGAAGAAACGAGCCGCGGTGGCCTGCACATGATTCGATCCGGTGCGTTGCAAGGCGTCCACTCGGCAATCGCATTGCATGTGGATCCAACTCGCCCCGTTGGCACGATCGGAGTTCGCGAAGGAGCCTTTACCGCGGGTTGCGATCTATTCACTGTCGAAATGTCCGGCCAAGGTGGTCACGGCGCACGTCCGCATCTCACCGGCGATCTCGTCGGTGCCGCGGCGCAGTGGGTGGTCGATATCTATCGACGAGTCCCGCGTGCGATTGATGCTCGCGATGCGGTCGTCATTAACGTTGGCAGCCTTCACACCGGCAACGCGCCCAACGTGGTGCCTTCATCGGCTTCGATCAGCGGAACGCTGCGAACACTGTCCTCGGAGAGTGCCGAGAAAGCAAAAGAGATGATGGCCGAGACCTCACGGTCAATCGCATCTATTCATTCCTGCCGCATTGATTTGGAATTTGGGCAGCACACGCCTCCCGTGATCAACGACGCGGCAATCGCGCGACGGCTTCGCAATGCTGGCATCGAAATTCTTGGTGAGGCCAACGTTCGCGACATCGCGCAGCCAAGCATGGGCGCCGAAGACTTTTCATTCATGGCCCAGCAAGTTCCCGCGGCAATGTTTCGGCTAGGTGTTGCCGGAATCGACGTCGGCAGCGAACCGCTCCACACACCCAAGTTCGACATTGATGAATCCGCATTGCCAATCGGCGCCAGCGTTCTGGCGTTGGCAGCGATCCTTGATGATCCCAGTGTGGCTTCCGCCTAGACCGCTCATCTCTTTCGTCTCATCCACTTCGTTTCTGTCCGGTCTGGTTTCCAATCGGCGGATCCTACATTGATCGGAGAACAACCGTGTCTTTCAAAGTCCCCACCGTTGGTGTTGAAGAAGAGTATCAGCTTGTTGATCCACAAAGCGGAGCATTGATACCGAACTGCAAAGAGGTCATGAGAACGATTCGTCGCAACGGTGGCTCCGAGGAAGCCCACTCAGAGATCCAACACGAATTGCATTTGAACCAAATCGAAATGGCGTCGGACGTTTGCAGCTCACTGGAAGAAGTCCGTGACGCTCTCACGCAAACACGACGAATGCTGATTGACGCGGCTCGCTCGAATGAATCGGAGCTGGCGTCCGCTGGCACAAACCCGTTGCCGATCCCTGCGGACGAAGCGTTGACTCCGAAGGATCGCTATCAAGCGATGACGGATCGGTACCAGCAAATTGCTCGAGATCTGTTCATCTTCGGCTGCCACGTGCACGTCGCGATGGAAGACCGCGAACTCGGCATCCAAGTCATGAATCGTTGCCGTCGTTGGCTTCCCATTTTGCAAGCGATCACTGCGAATTCACCTTTCTGGGATGGCGTCGACACTGGCTATGCGAGTTATCGTCGCGAGCTTTGGGCACAGTGGCCAATGGCGGGCCCACCAGCCCACTTTGATTCGTTGGCCGATTATCAAAGCTGCGTGGATGACTTGGTTGCTTGCGGAGCGATCAAAGACGAGAGTTTTCTGTATTGGGACATTCGCCTACCCACTCGTGTTCCCACGATCGAGTTTCGAGCCGCCGACGTGATGACTCGGGTTGAGGAAACGGTGGGTTACGTCGGCATGATCCGCGCAATCGTGATGCTTGCGGTCTCCGAAGAGGAACTGGGCAAACCGATCGCCTCGATTCGCCCCTCCGTTTTGTCCTACGCGATCTGGCACGCGGCCCGCTATGGGATGAACGATCAACTCGTTGACCCTGAATCTTGCGAGATGGTTCCCGCGTCGGAACTACTCAATCGCCTGATGACCGCACTCGATCCTGCACTCAAAGCGACCGGCGAGGCCCGTCCGGTCGAAGCATTCGCAAACGAGTTGATCAAATCGGGAACGGGTGCTGATCGTCAGAGGCGAGGCGGAGAATTGAGCAGTGTGGTCGCTAGCGTAGTCTCCGAAACCGTCCCATCCGCCATCCTCGCTTGATCGTTGGCCCGAAAATTGCTCGGCCATCAACCAAACTGATCGACAAACGATTCTTCAAACGATAATCTTTCACACTGGGTGATCTCCTATGGCAGCAGGCACCGCTCTCCAAGCCCCTCACAATGAGACGGGGGCCCAATCCGCACCTCGCTCAAAGTGGTCCAAATCCATGCCCAACCTACTCGTCATTGACGACGATCGCACCATCTTAGCTCTCGCTGAGAAGGCGCTGGCTCCCATTGCCGACGTGTCGGTCGCCGCGAATGCCGCAGACGGTTTAGGACTGCTTCGCGAAGGCGAATTCGATGCGGTGCTTCTGGACATTCAGCTTCCCGATCAAAACGGATTGGCCGTCTATTGCGAAATTCGCGAGCATGATCGTCGCATTCCAGTGATCTTCATGACTGTCGAAGCGGCCAGCAACACCGCGATCGAAGCGATGCAGTTGGGCGCCTTCGACTACATCGCGAAACCATTGAACGTCGAGTCACTTCGCGACCTCGTTGAGAAAGCGATCGAGCAGCGACAGATCAGCAGCGTTCCAGTTGCGATCTCGGCTGACGACGAAGGTGGCGATCAATCGGCCGAACTGTTCATCGGTCGTTCACCAGTCATGCTGGATGTTTTCAAAGCAGTCGGGAAGGTTGCCAAGCAAGATGTGCCGATCTTGGTTCGTGGCGAAAGCGGGACGGGGAAGGAACTCGTTGCTCGAGCGCTTTTCCAATACAGCCATCGACGCGATGAGACGTTCCTGGCGGTGAACTGTGCCGCTCTACCAGATAATTTGCTCGAAAGCGAATTGTTCGGTCACGAGAAGGGTGCCTTCACCGGAGCTGAGTCACGCCGGATCGGTAAGTTCGAACAGTGCAATGGCGGCACGCTGTTCTTGGACGAAATCGGAGACATGGCCCCCACCGTCCAAGCAAAAGTTCTTCGCGTTCTGCAGGAACAACGCTTCGAGCGAGTCGGTGGCAACAAAGAACTAACAACGAACGTTCGAATCATCGCCGCGACCAACCGACCACTCGAACAAATGGTGGAAGACGGCGACTATCGCGAAGACCTGCTGTATCGACTCAATGGTGTCACCATCGAGTTGCCGCCTCTTCGCGATCGATTGAGCGACGTGCCCGCGTTGATTCGGTTCTTCCTAGCACAAGCAAAGGTCGAGTTCAACAAACCAGATCTGGAAGGCTTGTCACCGGAAGCGGTCGATTTGCTGACAGTTTACGATTGGCCCGGAAACGTTCGACAATTGCGAGCGGTTATTCGTCGATGCGTTTTGGACACGGTGATGCCCGTCATCACACCTGACACATTGCCCGATGCAATTGCTGGTTCGCGACACAGCGGAGGCAAATCGGAATCCGACAAAACCGACAAGCTCGAAAATGAAGGTCCAGGAAGTCAACTGCCACAATTGGTCCAGCGTCTGCTGAAAGAAAAGTCGACCAATGTATATGGCGAATCAATGGAGTACATGGAACGCTTTGTGATCCTGCAGGTGCTTCAAGCCACTGACGGAAACCAAAGCCAAGCAGCTGAGATTCTCGGAATTACCCGCGGAAAACTTCGCGACAGAATCAACTCCTACAACATCGTGCTGAAAAGCGACGTTGCAGTTGAGTCCTGATCAGGCAATCGCGCGACGCCGCTTTGACGGCGTCGCCCAGCGTTGCTAGTTCGCGAAAGAGTTCGTTGAATCGCGATACAAACGAACTTCCCACACCTTCCTTCCAGAGATCGGCATTCGCTCGATCGACTATCCCCACCCGCTTTCCCATGACCGAAGCCCAACGCCAACGCTTCGCCGCGGCTCTTCAGCGAGTTGCCGGTGACGAAGACATGCTCGTGATGCTCGCCAGCATTGCAGCCGAAGATGGACCTCCGATGCTGAAGCAGGTGCACACGCACGTCGAGAGCCTTGAACTGAGCGAAGCCGCTCGAGTCGGACACGCGCTCAAGGGTCTGCTGAGCACGTTTGAAAGCGGCCCACCCGTTGATGAACTGCAGCCGATGATTGATGCCGCACGAAAAGACGATGGCAACGCCACGCAGCTCGCCCACGCCTCGGTTTCGCCAAAGTTAGAACAGCTGCTAGGCGAGATTGAAGAACTCGCCGGAACCGGAAAATGACCGGCTAGCGACAGGCGATTGTTGCTAAGCCAGGTTGATAGCGAGGCGGTCGCTCTCTGCGCAGCAACGGAGCTTTTCCCGTTGCGTGGCGACTCGCCCAAGTTCGCGTCGCACCTAGATTGAGGCCGATTGGATGCGGTGGCGTCTCAGTCTCGCGGACCGTGGACGCCGAACGCATCGCGGTAAACCGTTCGCCTAGTTAGCTGACCACATGATCAATGCCACGACGCCGGAGACGACGGCGAGCACCGCGAGGTAGCTCAGTGCGACGAAGATGAATGGTGTTCCGGGAGCTTGTTCGCCGAGCGGACGCTCGTTTTCGGTCACAGCTTTTTTTGTTTCTTCAATGATGCCAGTGTCGTTGGCCATGATCAAATCCTTCGTTCGAGTGCGTCCCCGCAGACAGCCGGGACATCGATTGAACAACAGACGCAACGACTGTGCCAATCGGCCCGCAATTCTCATCTGGCTGCGAAAATGGAAGCTGACATGTCTCAGTTGCCCGTTCCCGCCTCACGATCCGCATCGGCCGGTAACCGAGCAATTCCTTCAAACTGAGCGTCTGTTGGTTAATTTGGAACCACCCCTCGTATTTGAAGCATTTGCGGAGCCGGAAAATTTTCCTGTCAAAACCCCGTGAATTCGCCTACACCAAATGAAATGCACCTAACTTGAGCCGAAAACGAGAATTTGCGGTATGTCGTTTGCGTTCAATTCCGCTCAAACAATTGCTCCCTCGTTGCACGGAAGAAAACGATGTTGGTACTGAGTCGAAAAGTTGGCGAAAAATTGGTCATTGGCGATAATGTGGTCGTCACTGTGTCGAAGATCAGCGGCAACCGAGTCTCGATTGCGATTGACGCTCCCCGTGAAGTTTCGATTCAGCGAGGAGAGCTTGCCAGCGAACCAGTCGCAACGCGATCCGCTCAACAAGGCGGAACCGCCGCTGCCTCAGTTCATGTTGCCGCGCACCACGCGTGAGCCCGCTAAGCTGCGACAATCTTGAATATGCTTTCATCAGGGTATCGACGCCCTAGCTCGAAAGCGACCTTGTTCCATCCTCGGAGGAATTGCGGCATCGGTGCGTCGATCCATCGTTGCGATATTTGAGAAACGGAATCGCCAGCTTCGCTTACAATCCGCATGGTAGCGACTTGACCCCTGCATCCGCTTCGCCAGGCAAAAAATCTGCTTGTATTGCCCGCCACTCTGGCTGTTGGCAATCTCTGACGTTGCAGGAAGACCGCACGCGCGGTGAACATCGCTTCAAATCCTTCCAAGATGCATCGAAGCCGGTCATCCGCTCCTCTCGCGGGTTGCTCCCCACAAACCTCGCGGCCCTCCAAAGCAAGTCGCGAAAAAACATTGCTTGAGTTTGCTACAAGCTGAACGGTCGCGAGTCAAAAGCATCCTCGGCGATGCCGCTCAGCAGACCCTATCTGAGCAACAGCCTTCTCAATTCTGAAATGAAGCTCCTTGTTTGCTGCCCAGCGTTCGTGACGTTGTTTGACACGTGCAGTCAGTGTTTTTCAAGCATGAAATAGAAAACCACCAGCGACGTGCGATGCCCGCCTGCTCGTGAAACCGTGGCGTTATCGAACCTTGGCACACCGTTTGCCTTTCTTGTTCATCCGCGGCAATGACGCGAAACACTTAACTCGATCGGGCGACAAGCCGCTTGCTCGGTCCAATTCAAATTGAGAACCAAATGAACAAGACATTTTTGATGACGCTGCTTTCGCTTTCGCTGGGCTTTGCAACCGTTGGTTGTGATGTTGAGAAAACACGTGAGGGCGAGATGCCCGACGTGGACGTCGACGGTGGTCAACTGCCTGGCTACGACGTGGACGGCCCCGAAGTCGACGTGACGACCGAGGAAAGCAAGGTCAAGGTTCCCGACGTGGACGTGGACATGGAAGAAAAGACCATCACCACGCCTGACGTTGACATCGACCTTCCCGCGGACGAGTGATCAACGCATTGACCATCCGCGGCTTACCAAGCATGCGGAAGGTCCTGTGCTAACGAACTCTATCCCCATTCAAGGAGATTGACATGACGACTGCTGTAAAGAATGAAAACACCGTGCTGAAGGTGATTCTCGCGATCCTGCTCCCGCCACTTGCCGTTTACATGGACAAGGGCGTTGGAACTCAGTTCCTGCTGAACATCGTGCTGACACTGGTTGGTTTCTGGATCATCGGAATCATCCACGCGTTGTTGGTCGTGCTGTAGGCCGAGACCTCCACGCAGAAGATGACAAAATCGAATTGGGCGACCCGGTGGTGTAACGAATCACTTAGTCGCCCTTTTCTATTTCCCTCCGCACCCACGCCACTCAACCAGGATGGACTCAGATGTTTGAAAAGTGGATTGACATCTCGTCAACCGAGATCGCCGGCATTTTGCTCACGGCAGTCTTCGCCTATGGAGCGGTGCTGGCGTACACACGTGTGACCGGACTGAGAAGTTTCTCCAAGATGTCCGCACCCGACTTCGCAATGACAATCGCGACCGGTTCGATACTCGGTGCGACCATCACGCAGCCGTCACCGACGCTGTTCATGGGAGCACTCTCGCTGCTTGCGTTGTTTACGATCCAGTGGACGATCGCCTTCTTGCGTCGCCGATCCAGCAAGTTCAGCGATTGCATCGATAATCAACCGGTCTTGCTGATGGCCGGCTCAACAATTCTTCATGAAAATCTCCGTCGGGCCAACCTAACGGAAAACGATTTAATGGGAAAACTACGGGAAGCCAACGCGTGCAACTTCAACCAAGTTCTAGCGGTTGTCTTCGAAACGACCGGTGACATTTCCGTCCTTCACTCATCCACAGACACGCCCGTCGATCCGTGGATACTTCAAAACGTCTACGATGCAGAACGACTGAACTCGAATTGATTTCGAATTGGATCATCGATCCTGGTCAGGCTTTGACCAGCGTTCTCAAACCAATTTCCTGAGTCCCGAAAGGTGACAAGATGTCGACCGCATTCAACGTCCTGATCTATTTGCTGTTCGGCGTGTTGGTTTTCGGCTCTCTCGCACCGCTGAGCTCTCATCCGCATTGGTTCATTCGAGGATGGGATTTTCCGCGTGTCCAGATTGTTTTGATCGCGGTGTTGGCGGCAATTGCATTTGTTGCCGTCAACATGGTCAATTCGCGAGCTCCCGCGATCAGCTGCATCTCCATTTCCATCCTGGCAACTGCGATTGCCGGTTGGCATTTGTTCCGCATCATCCCCTACACAATTCTCTCCAAGACTCAGGCGACGACGTGGGACGTTGTCCAGGAAGACGAGGAATCCGCTAGCCAACGTCGCTTTCGATTGTTGGTGACTAACGTTGAAATGGAAAACGATCGTTTCGAACAATGGTCGAAAGTGGTCCGGGACACCGACGTCGACATGGTGATTGCAGCGGAAATCGATGATCGTTGGAAACCAACATTGGAAAAGCTTAAGTCGATCTTCCCGCATCAGATTATCTATCCACAGGACAATTGGTACGGCATGGCGATGCTATCGCGCCTGCCGATTCGCGAAAGCGAAATACGCTTCCGAATTCAGGACGACATTCCGTCGATTGACGCGATGGTCGAACTGCCCAGCGGCGACGAAATTCGCGTGATCGGAGTTCACCCACGACCGCCCGAACCCATCCGCGACAACGATGCGACGGCAAGAGATGCTGAATTGGTCATCTGGGGAAAAGAATTGGCGGAAGATGATCGTCCCATCGTGATCGGTGGCGACTTGAACGACGTTGCGTGGTCTCCCTCCACGCGATTGTTTCTACGACTCAGCCAATTGCTGGATCCCCGCCGTGGCCGTGGTTTCTTCAATTCATTCCACGCCGACCACGTTTGGATGCGTTTCCCATTGGACCACGTCTTTCACTCCACGCACTTTGGCGTCCGTGATCTACAGCGTTTGGGTCACGTCGGTTCCGATCACTTTCCGATTTTGATCGATCTGCAACTGCAACCAGTGCTGAAACAAGAGCAAGAACCTTTGGAAGAGAAGGCCAGCGACGAAGAAGAAGCGGAAGAGAAGTTGCAGCGAGCCGTCGAATCAGAAGAAATCGGCATGTCGTCCATGCCGCTGTCTACGCGAACGCCCGCGATCGGCTGAGCGATGCAGGAATCAAGCGACCATCCGGCGACGCCCCGCCAAAGAGCGACCGCGTACGGCGTGCATGTGCTGACCGCGTCTGGGATCCTTCCTGCGTCGCTGGCAATGCATGAAATCATCCAGCCCGATTGCGATCCGCGACGCGTGTTCGTTTGGCTGCTTTTGACCACGTTCATTGACGCGATTGATGGGCCGCTTGCTCGCCGGTTCCGAGTGAAAACGCTCGCGCAATCGATCGACGGTCGAACCATCGATGACCTACTCGACTACATCACCTTTGCGTTCATTCCCTTGATGCTAGTTTGGCGAATGAATTGGCTCCCCGCAGGACTTGGTTTCACCGTCGCAATCGCGATGGGAGCCAGCTTGTTTGGGTTCGCACACCAAAACGCCAAGGACGAATCCAACGGGTTCTTTCGCGGGTTCCCCTCGTACTGGAATGTGGCCGCGTTTTACGCTGGCTTGTTGCACCATTGGTTGGGGCCGTGGCCAGTCGCGATCATGATCTGGTTATTGGCCGTTTTGACCGTCACTCCAATCTGGCTGATCTACCCCAACCTCGCCCCGGCAAAGCATCGAACTTGGTTGTTGTCCGGAGCCGGTATCTGGGCGTTGCTGCTTGTTGCCATGTTGCCGTTGTATCCGCATCCACCAGCTTGGATGGTTTTGGTTTCGCTCGTCTATCCCATCTTGTACTCTGCGGCGTCTTACGGCTTGTGGCGAAATCGAACGTCGAAGGCGAAAGAGTCGACGGATCCGCAGGCTTCTTCGCGAAAGCATTCTGCGACATCGTGACAAGGACCGCTGTTGCGACGAATATAGCGGCCCGATCTTGGACGATAGACCGATTTGGCACATTGTTCGCAACGTCGGTCGCAAGTTATCCCCACCCCCACGAGTATTTATGCCAACCACACCGCCCCACGACCCTGACCAATCTCGAAGGTGCGTGATTGCGGACGACGTTCGCGTCATCCGAGAACAACTGGGACAATGGATGCGAGAACTCGGCTACTCGGTCGTGCATGCATCCTGTGGTGCAACGGCCCTGGCTGAACTCCGCCGTCAATCACCTGACATCGTGATCGCCGACATCGATATGCCGCATCTCAGCGGATTGCATTTGCTGCAGACGGTGCGATCGGATGCTGATCCGAAAGTCGCCGCGATTCCCGTCATCGTCTCCAGCAGCTTGGAAGACGGAGAGATCCAGCGGATGGTCGGGACCCTGGGTGGAAGCGCTTACCTGAAGAAGCCAGTTTCAAAGGAACAGTTGTGTGCGTGCGTGAATTACCTGACGCAGGGAAATGCAACGATTCCGCTCGGTGAGAACACGTCCGCGTCACACTCGGTGTCAGCACGTTTTCGCCGCATCGCGTCCGAATTCCGCGAGTTCTGATTGCCAGCCTTCCGCGTAACCTCGCTTACACCTCACACATCGGTGCGATGCACGAAACGGAGTCACACTGATCGAATGGCGATCACGCGTGTGAATCTGCAAAACTGCATACGAACGCGACCGGTACGCGACGAAACGGAATAGTTGCCGTATTTGATATCACCATCCAGGCTTCTTCCAAGCATCTCGCCGGATTCGCGGGAGGCAGGCTGTTAGATTGACAGTGCTTCCCGCCTTCTTACACTGGAACGGCACTTCGTTTGCTAGGGTGCCTAGTCGTTCGGACCGGTCGTTTTGCGTCCTTTTCGACCAGGTAGAGACGACCCTGCGATTCACTCTTTGTTGATACCAAATTCATTGGCTTCTCGCCCGGTGCACAACTCGCCATGAGTGAAGGGTGCCTACAGACGGCAACCTGTCCTTCCACACCATCATCTATGGCTGACACCAAAGCTTCCCAGAATGTTTCGTTCGGCTCGGAATCCGAGAACGAAGTTGCCTCATCAGCCTCAAACGGACCGCAGCAGCATGTCGTCGGCATCGGCGCCTCGGCCGGAGGGCTCGAAGCACTGGAACAACTCTTCGGCAAAATGCCGGTCGCCACGGGGATGTCATTCGTTGTCGTCCAGCACCTGTCGCCAGACTTCAAAAGCCACATGGATGAACTGCTTCGGCGAGTCACCGACATCCCGGTCGAAGTTGTTGATAACGGTGTCGAGGTTCAACCGGATACGATCTATCTGATTCCCGCCAGGAAAGAGATGGTCATCAGCAACGGCAAGTTGTTGCTGACCGATCGTGGCAGCGAGAAGATCCTGACTCATCCCATCGACCAATTCTTGCGATCACTCGCACAAGACCTAGGTAACCGAGCGATCGGAATCGTTCTATCCGGCACCGGCAGCGACGGATCGCGAGGCGTGGTCGAGATCAGCAACAACGGCGGCTTGGTGGTCATCCAAGATCCGGAAACATGCAAGTTCGATTCGATGCCAATGAACGCCCGCAACACAGGGCACGTCGACCTTGAACTGGCTCCCGACAAAATGGGAGAGGCCTTGCAACAGTACTTATTCGATGGCCAAAGTCCCAAAGCCGACCGATCAGTTCCGATCGAGGAGATCCAACGGTCTGGATTGGACCGTGTGTTTCAACTGCTGAAGAAAAACCACGGCATCAACTTCAATCACTACAAGTCAGGCACCGTGCATCGCCGAATTCAACGGCGAATGGATTTGTTGCATCTCGATAGCCTGACCGAATACGTCGACCACATTAACGAGAACGCTGATGAAGTGAACGAGCTCTATCGCGATCTGCTGATTGGCGTGACAAAGTTTTTTCGTGACCGCGATGCTTTCGATGCTCTTGAACAACGCGTCATCCCCGAACTGATCGAAAAAGCCAAAGACACGATCCGCATTTGGGTTTGCGGATGCGCAACCGGTGAGGAAGCTTACACCATTGCCATGTTGATGCGTGAGGGCATCGAGCGATCCGATCGACAAATCGATTTCAAAATGTTCGCGACGGATCCGCACCGAGGTTCTCTGCAAATCGCGGCGGCGGGATCCTATTCAGACGCTCAGATGAGCGAAGTATCGGAGGAACGCCGGAAACGCTTTTTCACCAAGTTCGAATCCGGCTATGTGGTCAAGGACCAGCTTCGCCGGAGCGTGGTGTTTGCGGCGCAGAACGTGATCAATGATCCACCGTTCACGCAAATGGATCTGGTGTCTTGCAGGAACATGTTGATCTACCTGCAATCACCCGCTCAACGAAAAACCCTCTCGCTGTTTCATTTTTCCCTCAAAGCCAACGGAGTTTTATTCTTGGGCCCCAGTGAGAGTGTGGGCGATATCGGCGACGAGTTTGATGCGATCAACACGCAGTGGAAGCTCTTTCGCAAACGACGCGACGTTCGCCTGCCGATCGAGTTGCGAATGCCCTTGCCCAATCAGACTGTTTCACCGGCAATGCCGCAGACACCTTCTATCGTTGAGCCCCCGCCCCAACGGCGCAATGAAAACCTGCTCGAAATCTACAACGTCTTGTTGTCGAACAAGATGCCACCCAGCTTGGTGATCGATACTGACTACCGGATTATTCATGTCTTCCCGGGTGCCAATCGATACCTGACCGTTCCAAGCGGGATCCCGTCGGACAATATCCTTGACATGGTGCCCAGGGAGTTGCGTGCATCAATCGGTGCCGCGGTTACGCAAGCGATGAAGCAACAGAGTGCCGTCCACTACCAAGGCATTCCGTCACCCGTCGATGGCCCCAACCATGTTTTGGAATTGATCGTTGAGCCATACCACGTTCCAAAGTTGGCATCATCCTGCGTACTGATTCAATTCAAAGCATCTGAAGCACGCACGGCGTTGGGCGACGCACTGAGGACAAGCGAAAGTTCCGACCAATCAGAAGGCACGTTGCTGGACTTTTCCTCCGCGGCACATTCACGAATCGAAGATCTAGAGCAAGAGCTCAGCTTCAATCGGCAAAACTTGCAGGCCACCATTGAAGAGCTGGAAACTTCCAACGAAGAGTTGCAAGCGACCAATGAAGAAATGGTCGCCAGCAATGAAGAACTGCAAAGCACCAACGAGGAACTGCAAAGCGTCAACGAAGAACTCTATTCGGTCAACGCAGAACTCCAAGTTCGCGTGAACGAAGTGAACGAAGCCAATGCCGACATGGTCAACCTGTTGGCAACCACTCGTGTCGGCGTCGTTTTCTTGGACGACGAACTACGAGTTCGCCGAGTCACTCCCGAAATTTCTCGTTTGCTATCGATCGAACCAAACAATTTGGGACGCTCCTTTGAGTCCTTCATCCACCCGATCCAGGACGACCAGTTCCTCGATCGCGTCCGACAAGCTCGCGACGAACGAGTCGAATTGGAATGGGAAGTCAATTGCCGAGATTCGTCCTACTTGGTCCGTGCGCTTCCGTACCTTCGAAACTCCGAGATCAATGGAGTGGTGATCGCGTTCGTGGATGTCAACAGTCTCCGTCGAGCCGAACGCGACGTACTGAAGTTCAAGTTCATGGCGGACCAGAACATCGACGCGTTGGTTTTGCTCGATGAAAAAGGAAAGATCAGCTACGCCAATCGCAAAATGTGCGAGCAACTGGGCTATTCAAACGAAGAGATTGTCGGGCAGCAACTCTCACAATTCAAATCGGAAACCGACCCTAAATCGTACGAAGACCGGATCGAGACCGCTCATGCAAAAGGTGGCAATCTGTTCGAGTCTTGGCTGCAACAACGCGACGGAACAGAGTTTCCCGTCGAAGTGGCTCTTACACCAGTGCTGTTGCAAGGCAAACAACTTTTGTTTGCATCGATCCGGGACATCACCCTTCGCAAGTCCCATGAATCGCAGATGCGACTGCTCAGTGAGGCGGTCCAGTCAGCTGCCAACGGCATCGTGATCACCGACTGCTCTCGCGAAGACCATCCGATCACGTTTGTGAACAAGGGCTTCACTGACATGACCGGATTCTCCGAGCAGGAGATCATTGGTCGCAATTGCAGGTTCCTACAGGGCGAACACACTGACGACGAAACAGTCCTCCGAATCCGCCGGGCTCTCGCACGCGGTGAATCGGTCCGCGAACTGATCAAGAACTATCGCAAGAACGGCGAGGCATTCTGGAATGATCTCTACATCACTCCGGTCCACGACGAGAACGACACGCTGACACACTTTGTTGGCGTTCAAAACGACGTGACCGAACGCATTGAAGCGGCTCGGCAAACGGAGACGAACGAACGGACGATTCGGTTGCTGCTGGATTCCACGGCCGAAGGATTGTTTGGTTTAGACGTCGATGGCAAATGCACTTTCAGCAATGAAAAAGCGGCCCGAATGCTTGGCTACGAACACGGAAGTCAGATCGATGGAAGGGAGCTCGTGGATCTTGCTCAACCATGCGGTCCCGATCGGCATCCTCTCGAGAAAGAGTCCTTGCAGATTCTTCATGCGGTCCGAAACGGGGAAGCGATCAATCGATACGACGAACGGTTCTGCCGCAAAGACGGCGAAAGCTTCCCTGTCGAATATTGGTGTCACCCAATCCACGAAGACGGCAAAATTGTCGGCGCGGTCGTGACCTTCGTGGATATCCAAGAGCGACTGCAGGTTGAGAACGAACTGCGGGAAGCAAAGCTTGCCGCTGATGCGGCCAACGAAGCGAAGAGTCACTTCCTGGCCAACATGAGTCACGAACTTCGCACGCCATTGTCGGCCATTCTCGGATTCACAAAGATTCTGCAGGAAGACCCTGACGAAGGCACCATCCAAGAATACCTCTCAACGATCCAGCGCAACGGAGACTACTTGCTTCGTTTGCTCGGCGACGTCCTGGACTTGTCTCGCATCGAAGCGAACAAATTCACCACCGCGACCAGCAGCGTCGCGTTGGGTGAACTGCTGGCTGACATTTTCGAAACGATGAAAATGCGAACCCAGGACTATCAAAACACGCTTCATTTCGACGTCAGCGAACCACTGCCGAGAACGATCACGACGGACTCAGCTCGACTGCGTCAGATCATGATCAACCTGATTGCCAACGCGATTAAGTTCACGCCGAAGGGACGAGTCGAAGTCGTGGTGCGATCCGAAAAGATCGACGACCAATCGTTCCTACTTTTGAAGGTGATCGATGACGGAATTGGAATCGCAGACGAGAAATTGCGAACGTTGTTCGAGCCATTTGTCCAAGCGGACGCGACCATTTCGAATCGCTTTGGCGGAACCGGACTCGGACTCAGCATCACCAAACGCCTCACCAATGCGTTGGGCGGGACGATCCAAGTCAGCAGCACCGAAGGCGAAGGCAGTGAGTTCACGATCCGATTGCCAGTCGATCCCGTCGGCAAGATGGACCAACTGACCATCGAATTGACCGAGGAAAAAGACACCGACAATTCCAAGACGTCTCTCGATCAAAACATCCAGCTCAACGCTCGAGTCCTGATCGCGGATGACATGCGAGATGTTCGCTTCGTGGCCCAACACTTCTTGAAGAAAGCGGGCTGTGAAGTGGAGGTTGCTGAAAATGGACGCCAAGCCGTCGACATGGTCGTGGCGGCAAACAAAGACGGCAAGCCGTTCGAGCTTTGTCTGATGGACATGCAAATGCCCGAACTGGATGGTTTGGGGGCCGTGAGAGAATTGCGTGAGCGCGGGATCGAATTGCCAGTGATTGCGTTGACGGCGGATGCGATGAAGGGCACCCGTCGCCGCTTGATCAGCGAAGGCTTTGACGAATACCTCAGCAAACCGCTGAAGGTCAACCGTTTGCTACGAATCGCGAAAGGTTTGCTGGACGCCTGAGAACGGCCTCAGATTTGCTTTGCATGGGAGCTTTCAACGTTCCCGATCACAACAAAGCATTCATGTCTGAACCGAAACCGGAATCCTTCCAAGCGGACCTGCGTAGCTGGCTCACTCGAACCGCATCTTCCGCCGATGATGTCGCCGACATGGCGATCCGGCGAATCCGAAAACGCTGGGGTCGCAGCGGCGTGCCCCAAATTCAAACCTACACCGGATTCGCGACGGCTGACACGATTCATCTTCGAGGACGGGTTCTCAGCAACCCACCTTTGGATCCAGACTTCCACAACGATCGCTGGTGGCAAAACCTGACGCACACTTGGCGTCGATTCGCCAGTGATGAGGTTCCCGGAGTCACGATCGAGGGATCATTCGCCGGCGTGACTGGCCAAACCATCAGCGACAGCGAAGGGTATTTCGAACTCGACATCCCACGCACTGCCGACAACAGCGAGTTTGCGTTCTGGATGCCAGCACAACTCGCAATCGTGGACGACGATCGAGTCTCACCTTTGGAGTCGCTTTCCGTTTGCGACGTCATGCACGTTTCATCCGAAGCGAAGTATGCCGTCGTCAGCGATGTCGACGACACGATCCTTCGGACGGGAGCCACCGACATCGGCACGATGGCGAAGCTAACCTTCTTTGGCAATGCGAGAACGAGGGCGCCGCTCGAAGGAGTCGCATCGCTGTACGAATGGATGCAACACGATGGCAAACGCTTTGGATCTCCCGTTAACCCAATCTTTTACGTTTCCTCTTCGCCGTGGAACCTCTACGACTTGCTGGAAGATTTCCTCGAACTCAACGCCATTCCGAAAGGCCCACTGTTCTTACGCGATCTTGGAATTGACGACGACAAATTCATCAAGCAAGGACACGATCGCAAGCTCGAACAAACTCGCAGACTGATGAACGCGTTCCCCAATTTGCCGTTCGTCTTGGTCGGTGACTCGGGACAAGAAGACGCTCGTCTCTACGCAACGGCAGCGGAAGAATTCGGACCCCGTATCCCCGCAATCTTCATCCGGGACATTGATCCAGAGACGATGAGTGACCATGACGAAAAGGTCGGCCGCTACGCCAAACAAAGCGCCGTGGCGGGTGTCCCAATGCATTTGGTCAAGGACAGCATCGAGGTCAGCGTGATCGCCGAGCGGCTCGGGCTGTTGTCGC
>NZ_DDGH01000003.1:62321-121568 GCF_002337565.1 Rhodopirellula sp. UBA1907
TCCGGGCTGTTGTCGAAGGACATTCTACCAGCCATCGAAGAAGCAACCCGCCGCGACCATGATCGCAAAAGCGGGTTGCTTTAGTCAGCAGAGTTCGCCTGGCGTATCAGCCCGCGAACAGATTGAGTTCATTACGCCGTGGTCGCTTTGGTATCTCGTTTGATTTCTTCGACCACGCGAACGGCTTTGGGTTCAGGGCGAATTCCATCGCCGTAGCGAACCGCATAGACCTGCGTCGCTTCCGCACCGAGCAGAACGATCATCGCGGTGTAGTAGACCCACACCAACAACACGGCCAACGAAGCGGCCGCCGCACCGAGCTGTGCTCCAGGTTCACTCATCGAGAAATACAACTGCATCGCGTAACGGCCGACCAGAAACAGAATCGTCGTGACCGCGGCTCCAACGGCCACATCGCGCCATTTGGTAATCGCGTCGGGCATGAACTTGAAGATTGACGCGAAGATGACGAAGACAACCAAAGCCTGAACGGCAAAGTTGGCTAGGTGAGCAACCGTTTCTGACATTCCAATCCAACTGCCCACTTGATCACCCAGTGCGGTCAAGATCGAAGAGACGACCAGAGAGACCAGCAGTAAAAAACCAAGTCCCAAGATCATCCCAAAAGACAGGAATCGTTTCGCAATCATGTCTTTGATGCCGCTGGTTTCCGGGTCGGGCTTGACCTCCCAAACCTGATTCAGTGCCGCTTGCAATGCGGAGACCACTCCCGTTGCACCAACCAAAATCCCAGCGAAACTCAGAAGCGTTTTCCACCACTTCCCCGAGGTTTGCTCGTGGTTCTCCATGATGGTCTCGATTTGGTCGACCGCCGCAGGGTTGCCGATCATCTGAGATGCCTGCGTTTGCAAAATTCCCTGAGCCTTCTCGGTGGCCTGCTCGCTGTCGTACATCACCGACAAGCTGAATGTCAGCACGGTCATCATCAAATACAGCAGCGGAGGCAGCGCGAACGCGGTGTAGTACGCCAACGCAGCCGCCAGCGTGCTGCATCGATCCTTTGAGAACTCCGAAAATGTCTGCTTGAGAAAACCCACGACTCCACCACTCGATTGAAAGGAAAACGACCACGTCGACTCCTTTCACCAGCAATCGATGTGCCGATTGGCTCGCAAGTTGCCCGCGAGCGGATTCGGCGGACGAATCAGTCGTTTTCGCGGAGCTCTGGGAACACATCCAGATCGAGTTCACGCCGTTTGATGACCGCCGAAATTCGAGTCAGAAAATCGCTCTTCAAATTCGCGACTTGCTGCTGAGTCAGATTCAGCTGCTCGGCCACCTCGCGATTGCCACGGCCCATCACAAAAAGCAGCTCGATCGCTTTCAGCTTCACAAAGTTGCCACGCGATTGCCAATTCTCAATCTGTTCGAGGACAACTTCGACGACCAAGTCTTGTTCCAACTCTCGACGTTCTGCACTGCGACAGATCGAACTTGGCAACCGAATCCCATCGGCTTCGACATTGTCGCCGCTACCAGAGCCCGACGTACTGCCGCGTCCCAGCAACGGCAATTCGGGACGACGCCCAGACTGCCGCAAGTAATCGGTCAGCTTGTAACTGCAGATCGAGAACAGATAGCTCTCGAGCTTTCGTCGCGAATCGTAATTCGGAAGCGAAACGAGGAAACCGACGAAGGTTTCTTGCACGATGTCTTCGCTCGTTGCCAGATCACCAATCCGCCGACGAGCGTATGCCAACAAACGACCTTCGAACTGATCGATCAATTGTTGCCACGCCTGCGAATCGCCCTCGCGAATCGAACCGATCAAACGAATCTCATTTTCGCGATCAGGATCGTTGGCGGCGGACGGCGAGGGAACGGAAGCATTCATGAGCACCAGACTACATGCAAATCGCAAATGCGTCGATCAACCTCGATTTTCACCTACGAATCCAATTCCCACACCGGTAAAATCAACGCATGAATGAATCCAAAACATCAACGGACTGGTCCAGCCGCCACTGCGTTCCCTGCGAAGGAGGTATCGATCGCATCGCCGCCGAAACCGCGAAGCAGTATTTGAGCGAGCTTCCCAATTGGTCGCTCGACGAGGAGGGCAAACAAATTTCACGCAAGTTGAACACGGGCGACTTCCAAACCGCGGTTCGGCATCTCAATGCGATCGCCGAACTGGCAGAGGCGGAGCAACATCATCCCGATCTGCATTTGACCGGCTACCGACATCTTCGCATCGTCCTGACAACGCACGCGATCGGTGGATTGAGCGAAAACGATTTTGTGATGGCTGCCCGCATCGACCAGGTTGTCTCGTGAGCGTTTCCTACGACCGAGCCCTGGCGCTACTGGACGAATGCAACGGCGACGATCTTTGGAGCGTTGACCACTGTCAACTTCGGCGGGTCCCTCAAGAATGGATCGACGAGCTCGCCGATGCCTTCGAAACCAGCTATCGATTTCGCGACCAAACCATATCGGTCCCTGACCCCGCGGGCCGTCGGGTGGTCAACCAGTATCACGGGGTCCGAGACGTCGATTTGGCGGTCAAACTCGGCAAGCAATTGGGCGTGAACGTGGAATCAATCCAGTCCATTTCGCTGACTCGCCAATCGCTCGTGCGAAACATCAAGGACGCAGTTTTCGAAGGCTAATTCGCTCGCGGAAACGGCACTTGAAGCAAAAGACGCAATTCTTTCGGACTTGTTGCGAAAGTCATCGATGCGGTATAGGCGTGTTCGCAAGCGGTCCAACGTACTGCTAACGACCAATGCCCGTCTTTTCAAACGCGACCCGCCATGGCTCAAGCAAACCTTCCGGGAAGTCTCCCTTTCTTTTTCCGCTCGCGAATCGTTCGCGGACTCGCCTCCGCCTGCCTCTTCGCTGCCGGCACCGCCGCAACGAGCGATCATGTGCACGCCCAGGGTGGATTCGCCCTGCCATCCAATTCGGTCGCTCGAGGACCGTCCACGGCTGAAACACAATCCGCTCCGCAAGGCTTCACGCCACGAGCCGCTGGCCCGACCGCAGCAAACACGCCGCCCAGCCTGCAAACACCGCCGCAAACCACCGCCAATCGAAATGCGTTGCCCGCTGGCGGCGCCGCTCCCACCGGCCAGCTTTCCAACGGAGGCCAACTGCCTCGCGAGGCCGGCCAAGAGCATCGCGTTTACAACATCAGCCCCTACACCGGCTACCTGACCAAACACGACCGTCCTCACCAAGCCATCGTCGACTGGATCGTTCGCGAAACTGGAACCGACGTCTGGCACACCGAACCATTCGGGTTCATGAGTGCCGATCGAGACGAACTGAAGGTCTACCACACCAACGAAATGCACCAGGTCATCGGCGGGATCGTCGAACGCTTCGTTGCCGGAGACAAAGAACCTCAAGTCATGAACCTCCGGTTGATGACCGTCGGCAATCCAAATTGGCGCAGCAACGCTCACATGTTGATGCAGCACGTCAACGTTCAATCGCCCGGCCTGCAAGCTTGGTTGCTGACAAAGGAAAACGCCGCACTGGTCATGAACATGCTTCGTTCACGAACCGACGTTCGCGAAGTGCAAGCGGTCGACTTGATCACCAACAATGGTCAAACAGAAAAGCTCGCCAGCACTCGCGGTCGCAACTACGTCCTCAATGTCAAACCTTCGCCGGCCAACTGGCCTCCCTACGAACCCGAAACCGGTGAGATCC
This sequence comes from Rhodopirellula sp. UBA1907, assembly GCF_002337565.1. Taxonomy (NCBI): domain Bacteria; kingdom Pseudomonadati; phylum Planctomycetota; class Planctomycetia; order Pirellulales; family Pirellulaceae; genus Rhodopirellula; species Rhodopirellula sp. UBA1907. Next base: position 66,003 of record NZ_DDGH01000003.1, read on the forward strand.
AAGAAGGCTTCCAAATCGAAGTCAGCCCGCTTCTCAGCGTCGACGGTCGCACGCTCGATTGCGTGATCAACGCCAACATCGACCAAGTCGACAAATTTGTGCCCGTCGAACTGGACCTACCGCTTCCGAACAACCAAGTCCACCGCACCAAGATCGAAGTGCCGCAGCTTGTGAGCTGGCGTTTGCACGAACGATTCCGTTGGCCGTCGGACATGGTGCTGCTGCTCTCCTGCGGTGTTGTTGCCAGCCCCGAGCGACCACAATCCAGTTTGCCGCTGTTCAACCTCAGTTCAATCACCGGCACCACCGCTGGCCGAGCCGACGCGTTGATGTTTGTTGAATTCCGAGGCCGTGCCTCTGACAACTTGACCACCACCCCATTGGTGCCACAAATCGGATCTCGCGTGTCGGCCCCCAATCGCGGCCGCTATTGATGTGCCCACCGGCTTTCGATTGAAGCCGCAGCTCACGTTTTGCCCACTCTTACCCGCCTTTACGCGGGTCCGCAGTGGGTTCCGACGTTCACGTGCACTGTCCCGCTCCCGCTTCGCGGACGGATTTGCTATCTTCGCCGGCCCGCAAAGTCCTCCATTCCTGCTTCGATTCCATTCGGTCTGATCTGACCGGGTACGAACCAATCCAGATTGTCATTCATGCCAGCTACCTCCGCCCAACGCGTCGTGATCACCGGCATCGGCGTGATCAGTCCGCTCGGTAACACTCCCGAAGAACTCCTCAGCGGATTGCGGGAAGGCAAAAGCGGCATCGCTCCGTTCACGCAAATCCCGACCGACGTTCTGCCCATCAGCAACGGCGCAGAAGCGAGTGCGTTCACCGGCCACATTAGCGACTACGGCCCGCTCGAAAAATCGTTGCAACGAACGATTCGCAAAGGCAGCAAAGTCATGTGCCGCGAAATCGAAATGGGCGTCGCGGCGGCTCAGTTGGCACTGCACAACGGCGGTCACAACCCGGACGACTTCGATCGCGATCGCACGGGAGTCGTTTACGGATGCGACTACATCATGTCGCTTCCCGAAGAATACGCCGAGGGAATCGCCGCCTGCACAACCGATGGCGAGTTCGACTTCACCAAGTGGGGCGACCTGGGACTTCCAAAAGTCAACCCGCTGTGGTTGCTGAAGTACTTGCCCAACATGCCCGCCTCCCACATCGCAATCTACAACGACCTTCGCGGCCCCAACAATTCCATCACCCTTCGCGAAGCATCCGCCGGTGCGGCGATCTCCGAAGCAGTCTCGACCATTTCCCGTGGCCATGCCGACGCTTTGGTTGTTGGCTCCACCGGCTCGCGAGTTCACACGTTGCGAACACTGCATGCTTCCATGCAAGAGAAACTGGCATCGGACACGGAAGACCCCGGCCGCATGTCGCGTCCATTTGACGCCAGCCGTGATGGCAGTGTCGTGGGCGAAGGAGCCGGCGCGTTCTTGTTTGAATCATTGGAACACGCCGAAAAACGAGGCGCGACGATCTATGGTGAAATCGTCGCCTGCAGTTCCAGTGCAGTTGGCCCGGCCGCCGGGGACCAACCCATGCGAAAAGGTTTCGCCAACGTCCTGCGAGGCGTGATCAACGCCGGTCGTGAAAATGGCTTTGCTCCCGCCGAAGGAAAGATCAACGTCGGTCACATCCATGCTCATGGACTGTCCGACGTAGACACGGATGCATGCGAAGCCGGCGCGATCGCCGACGTGTTTGGATTCGCAGACGGCCAACCACCTGTCACGACCGCCAAGGGGCACCTCGGCAACATCGGTGCCGGCAGCGGGATGGTCGAAATGATCGCCAGCCTACAAAGTCTGGGCAATGAACTGTTCCCGATCCGTAACCTGGAACAACTCGACGAAAATTGCCCCATCGCGGCCGTGACGTCGGGCGACCAATCCGCCGGTGACAATTTCATCAATCTCAACATCACGCCGCAGGGTCAAACCACGGCCGTTTGGATCACCAAACCTCGCTAAGCAGTTCGGCAGGAATGATCGGGTAGAACCTCACGTAGGCGAGTCTCTCTGAGACTCGCAAATGACAGCGTCTCGGAGAGACGCCGCTACGTGATAAAGCCCAAAGACTCCCGCTCACGTGCTTAGGCGCGTTGTCGCTCGCACTGGACGACTGAAGAAAGAGCGGCTCCCGGTCGCTCGAGGGCTAGTCGAATCGCGGACCGGGAGCCTCGCCGGTTTCGGAACACCCTCCACCGACTCAATCTTCTATCTCTCGAACCGATTGCAAGCGTGTTGCACCCGTTTTCGAGAAACTCACTTTGCAAACGCCTGCCGCGTTTCGCGATCAATCGTGATCGTGTCCCTCATGGTCATGATCGTGCGAAATCTTTCCGGTGTAGGACTTGCCATCGATCTGCAATGTCACGGCTCCCTCCGCACCTTCTTTCATCCATCCAGCCATCTCGGCATCGGCGATCGTGAATGACGAAGCTTTGCCGTCCGTTGGGTTCGATGCGGGCAGAGCAAACGTCCTCACTTCGTCGTCGTGTTTCAAGCTGACCGACAGCTCGGCTGCATCGATCGCCACCGTCTCCGATGCGGCTCCATCCAAGACGTTCAGCGTCACCGACTGATCGTCATGAAGCATTTCCAAATGGAAAGCTTCTTTGCCCAATTCAATCAGCTCACCGCCGTTGGGCCCATGTTCCGGATGGGCGTGCGAGTCCGGTGGCGTTCCTTCCATCACCACCGTGTCGGGATCGGCTCCAGAATCTTCAGCAGGCTTCGCACCGCAACCAACTGAAAACAAACAAGCCAGGGCCGTTAAACTCCATGCAAACTTCACCACAACTCCAGGGACAAAAGGAAGGGACATCAACATCTCAACATTTGGCTTTGATCGACTCAGTGACACCTGAATCGCCCCACACCAAAGTCACTCGCGTCTGTTTCAATTCTCGAAGGGCTCGCTGAGTTCTCCAGCCGTCTCGGCCACCATTTGCTGTCCGGCCGTTCGACCGATCGCCCAAAACAAAGCGGGCCGAACGAAGAATTCGGCCAGCGTGCTGCTGAGCAACCCTCCAACGATCACGGTCGCGATTGGATACAGAATCTCTTTGCCGGGCTCGCCCGCCGCCAACGCCAACGGCAGCAATCCAATGCCAGACGTCAGCGCCGTCATTAGCACCGGGGCCATGCGTTCTTGCCCCGCTCGCACAACCATCTGATGCGTCCATGATTCGCCTTCGTGGCGCACCAAGTGCAGATAGTGATTGAGCAACAGGATTCCATTTCGACTGGCGATCCCGCACAACGATATGAATCCGACCATCGCGGCAACGGTTAGGTTCTGGTCAGTGAGCACCAAAGCCGCGACGGCACCCACGAACGCGGTGGGCAACGCGACCAAGACCTGCATGGCAAAGTTGACGTTGCCAAAGAGCGTGTAGAGGACCAGGAACATTCCCACCAAAGCGACACCCGACAAGATCATCAATCGACGAGTCGCGGATTGTTGGCTCTCAAACTGACCGCCATATTCCAAGTAGTATCCCGGCGGCAGTTCCAAATCCTCCAACCTCGATTGGATGTCGTTGACCACGTCCACCACACCACGGTCGGACACGTTGGCCTGCAACACGATTCGGCGACGCACTTTCTCCCGCTTGATCATGTTTGGCCCGTCACTTCGATAAACATCGGCCAATTCGTCCAGCGGTAGCGTTCCGCCATTTGGCAATGGAACTGGCAATCGCATCAGCTTGTCGATGTTTTCGCGATACGGTTCATCCATCCGAAGCATCAAATCAAACGTCCGTTGCCCCATCACCACTTGGCTGACGACTTGCCCGTTCATCGCGGTCTCGACCAACTCCATCACATTCGCGGGACGCAATCCGTTTTGAGTCAGTGCAAGCTGATCCACATCGATTCGTAGTTGCGGGATGTTTGTTTGTTGCTCGATCATCACGTCGGCCAAGCCGGGGACATCGGCAATCCGTCGCTTCATTTCCTCGGCTTTGTTTCGCAACAAGTCCAAATCATCGCCGTAAAGCTTGATCCCGATTTGAGCCTTCACTCCCGAAATCATGTGGCTGATTAAGTGAGCAAGTGGTTGCTCGGTACTCGACACCACACCGGGAAAGTCCTCCATCGTTTCGCGAACCGTCTCGATGGTCTTTTCGCGATTGGCACCATCGTCAATTTCCAGAAACATCTCGGTGACGTTGACTCCTTCGGCGTGTTCATCCAGCTCCGCCCGACCGGTCCGGCGAGCGACCGACTTCACTGAGTCGATCTTCATCAGCTCCTCTTGAATCGCAACACCAATTTGATTGCTCGTCGCCAGCGACGTCCCCGGAGCCAACAACGCGTTGACCTGGACCGCACCTTCATTGAACGGTGGCAAGAAGTCACGCTCCAGCCGCGAAAGTGCGATTGCGGCGAAGACAACCAAAACCGCGGTGGCTGCGAGAACAGGAACAGCCAATCTCGTGCTGAACCGAATCGCCAGTCCAGCGATTCCCTTCAATCCCTCGAGCAAACGCCCTTCTTCAGCGTCTTCACCACCCAACATCCATTCCGAGACTTGGATCAAAATCCAAAACACCGGCGTCAACAAAAGCGTCCAAGCGAGTTGGCTTCCCGGTAGCTGCCAACCTTCGATGAACCAATGCGACAACCGAGGCAAGACCCAAGTGACGGTCAATCCTGCGACCCCAAATGCCAACACGGGAACGACAATTTGCCAATTTCGCTTTCCGACCATCAGTAATGACGCTAGGACTGGTGTCACGGTCAGCGACACGCCCAAGGACGCGATCAGAGATACGACATACCCCATCGCCAAAGGAACGAAGAGCTTGCCTTCCATTCCCTCCAACGCAAACAATGGAATGAACACTAACACCACGATCGCTGTGCCATAAACCACACTGCTTCGCACTTCGACACTGGCGTCGTAAACCACTCGCAACACCGGACGAGGACTGTCCGATTGCCGGTTCTCTTTCAATCGACGAAAGATGTTTTCCACGTCCACAATCGCATCGTCGACCAACTCGCCAATCGCTACCGCCAATCCACCCAGCGTCATTGTGTTGATCGACAAGCCAAAGATCGCAAAGACGCAGGCCGTCGAAATGATCGACAGCGGAATCGCGGTGAGGGTGATGAACGTGGTTCGAAAATTCAGAAGGAACAAAAACAGAATCACCAACACCAAGACGCCGCCGTCGGCCAATGCCTCGACCACGTTCTCAATTGCACGATCGATGAACGAGCGTTGCGAATAGACGTTAGCAATCCGAATGTCATCCGGAAGCGACACTCGAAGCTCTTCGAGCGCCTCCACAATCGCCTGATCGACTTTTCGCGTGTCGCTGCCGGGTTGCTTGTTGATCGTCAGCACCACGGCGGGACCGCCCTCGACATTGCCCGCTTCGTCTCGCAAAAATGCCGACGAGTCACCACGATTGACTTGAGCTCCCTCAACCACTCGTGCAACATCGGCCAACGTCACCGGGCGGCCCGCTCGCATCGTGATCGCGATCTGCTTGAGTTCGTCCAGACTGGTGATGCGTCCGAGTCCTCGCACCAGCAACTCATTGGCACCTTGGTCGTCCAAGTAGCCGCCCGTCGCGTTCATGTTGGATTCGTCCACCGCCGTATGAACGTCTTCGATGGTCAGTCCAAACTGAATTAACTTGTCCGGATCGATCAGAACCTGATACTGCTTTCGACCGCCGCCCATCGTGAAGACTTGCGACACACCTGGCACCGTCAGCAATCGCTGACGCACGACCCAATCGGCCAGCGTCCGCACCTCCATCGGCTCCGTTTCGCCTCCTTCACTCCACATCCCATACATCAGGATTTGGCCCATGATCGACGAAATCGGTGCCAGAGTTGGCTTCACACCATCGGGCAATTGCTCTGACGCGAGTTGCAGTCTTTCATTGACGATTTGCCGATCGTTGTAGATGTCGGTGTTCCACCCGAACTCGACATAGATGACCGACAAACCGATCCCGCTGCTGCTGCGAACCGCTTCCACACCACTGGCCCCGTTGAAAGCCGTTTCCAACGGAAAGGTGATCAGAGTCTCGACCTCTTCGGGCGCCATCCCGTGGGCTTCGGTGATCACAACCACTCGTGGCCGGTTTAAATTCGGAAACACATCAATCGGAAGCCGACTGGCTTGCCAAGTCCCCACGCCGAGCATGATCGCGGCGGCCACCAGGATCAGCAGGCGGTTCCTCAGCGAGAATTGAATGATCTTGTCTAACATCGTGAATCTTGAGTGGAATGTTTTGGCGCAGTGACGTGACGCGGCGTACAAGGTCTGCCGCATGGATCCGGCACGGAGAGAATCTCAACGCGAGTCGGTATGGAACGAGGTCAGTGGTTGTGTCCGGCGTGCGGATCGATCGCGCCGCCACCACGGTTCTTCATTTCCATTTGCAACTGATGAGCGCCGCGAACCGCGATTCTCTGACCAGGCCAAACTTGCCCATCGTTCTTCAGTGCGACGTGAACACTGTCGCGAGCCATCACTTCCACCGGAACACGATCGAAGTGATCACCGTTTTCGATGAAGACGAATCGATTCAATCCTTCCTCGGCCACCGCATCCTTCGGAACGACGATCGCGTTTTCCATTCGCGAGACTGGCAAACGTAGCGTTAATCGTTGCCCCGGTTTGAAACGCCAACTGACGTACCGCTTTTCGCTCCGCGTTTCATCCCTTTCGATTTCATTCTCAAGTCCCACATAGAACGCGAGCGAACGAGATTCGGCCTCCACTTTGTTGCCGATGTAAACCACGTTCAATCCATCCAACATCTCGACTTCGCCGTCCGCACCGCTCATGGTCGCCTGCACTTCCGCATGCGTGTCGGCCGCCTGACGAAGCAATTTCGCGTCGCGCTGGTACGCTTGTCCTTCAATCAACAACTGGGAGAAATCAGATATTTGCGAAATCTGCTGGCCTGCCGTTACCGACTCGCCACGTCGCACGTCCAGCTCCGAAACCACGAATTCAGCATCAATGTGCGTGTGCCCATGGTCGTCCAGTGGAGGAGGCTGCATCGAAGCGATTCGCGCGTCTGGATTGCCCGCCATCCGGTTATAGGCCCGGCTGAGCGACTCGTGGTGCAACGAGTTGTCTTCCTCCACCCAAGGGGCCCGAACGACCAATTCGCGAATCAAAGTTCGATCACGCTCGATCGACTCGATTTGCTGTTCGGTCAAACCATGCAACAACATGGACTGCTTCGCCGCACGGATCCCCGCCAGCAATTTCTCTCGCTCGTACTCGCGAGCCAACCGCGTTTTGCCGGACACCGCCCCCGAACTCGTGATCGCTGACAACCGCTGAATTTCGCGGTCCTCCACATCCAATTGCCCCAACTGCAGCAAGAAGCTTTCTTGCGTCTCGACCAAATCCTGGTGCGTGAGTCGCAGCCGAAACATCGGGGCACCGCTTTGAATCAGCTCGCCACGCGAGACGTGAATCGCGTTGATCACCCCGGTCAGCGGCGACGTGATGGAGATGTGCGTCTTTCCCGGCCACGCGGTCACCATGCCGGGAACCTCGACATATTTGGTGTACGGACCGACGGTGACTGGCTCGGTGCGAAGACGCAAATTGGCTCGCGCCTGCTGACTCAGCTCAAGCGAATTCGCTTCGTCATGGGCCTCGTGATCGTGACCTTCATGACCGCCACCTGAATGATCATGGCCGGCATGGTCATCCGACTCGACAATCGTGTTCGATTCGGCAGTCGAACGACGTCCGAAATCGGTGAAGAAGTAGAGACCGGCCACTACCGCGATCACGACAGCTAACAACGAAAGAATCGAAGTGCGAAGCGACGCGAGCCACTGATTGGATGAAGTCATGACACTGCACAGAATCTGAGTGAACGATCGGATGACTATCAGGTCCAGCGGCAAAGCCGAACGTCATGCCAAGCATCTCAGTTCGCGTCGGAAAAGAATGGACTTGCGAGGCTGATACATCGAGCCAACGCAAAACGTCCTTCAGTGCCAATCACGAACGATTGCTCGTTCCGATCTAGAAAATGGTTTGGGGATGAAAGCAGAACGATGTTTGAATCGTTGGTGTGGCATGACCACACTCACGAACAAACCATCGCGAAGCTTCCCAAACACAAATCACCCAAGTGCACAGCAACGCACAGTGGTACCGGGATCCCATCGCAGTCCAGCCGAAATCGTCAGCGACCGCCCCCGCTTTGATCGCCGAACTCTGAGGTTCGTCGCCATTCAAATGCGTATCGAGATAGGCGAGCATTGGCATTTCGATGACGAACTGCACGTCATTCGAATTCACAAAACTGCACCCCGCCCCGCCGTGACACCCGGGATGGTCATCGTCACAGGGATCCGATTGACAATCGCACCCAACACCACAGACCGAACCGTCAGCGATGGCTGAATCCTCTTTCAACCGCTCGGTGTCACAACCTTTGTTCTGATGATCACACGTCCCATGCAGTGCCGAATCGTGATCATGCCCAGCGTGGACACTTGGCGATTCGTCGGCCGCATTCACATAATGACAACCGTCGTGCACATGCCCCTCACACGCAATTGCATGATGCATCGAACACCCGAAAAACAGGTGCAGCAACAATGCTACGGCGGTGGTAAGACGACAAAATGCGGACACGGATTCTCTGAATGTGAAAGGTTGCCAGTATTATCGGTTGTTCCGACGGCGAAGGCCAGATCGAAGAATTCGTCGCGATTGGTTTTCCACTAAAAACTTAAAACGTTGCGGCAATGAGGTGTTCAGCGGTGCCGGTCACTCATATCAACCGTCCAAGGTCACCAGCAATCCTTCGATTTCCGCAGCGGCTCGTCGAGCATCCGCGGCGGCTTCCAAGACGCTCAAACGCGTGTTGAACAATGTTCGTTGAATGGTAAGCAGCTGGATGTAGTCCGTTTCACCGGCCTCAAACGCTCGCTGAGAAAGCTGATACGTCTCTTCTGAGGTCGGCAAAACGCTGTCATTCAATCGGCGGTAACGCTCGAGCGCGACTTGATATCGACCAGCCGCACTGGCCAGTCGTCCTTCCAGACTGAGTCTCGTTCGATCAATCGCTGCCGACGCCTCAGCGATGCTGGCACGAGCACTTCGAATGTTGCCTTGGTTGCGATTCCACAACGGAAGTGGCACGCTCACGCCAACGCTAGCGAACGTGTCGTCCGTCGACGCATCGACTCCGACACCAATTTGACCGGTGATATTGGGCGTGACTTGGGCGCAAGCCAAACGCAATGACCAACGTGCACGTTCCAACGCCGATCCAGCCGCCGTGATCTCAGGACTGGTCGCGGTGATTTCGGCGAGCAACGACTCCCAGGGTGTTTCGATCAAGCCTTCACCGACCTCACCCACCAACGCATCCGCCGGCAAAGTTTGCAGTCCCGCCGCTGCGGCGAGCACACCGCGGTTGGCCCGCAATTGCGTTGCCGCATTCTCTGCGGTGATTCGAGCTTGCTCGGCTTCGACGCGTGCTTGCAACCAAACCACGCGTGAAACTTCTTGAGCATTCAACAAATCCTGGACACTGCTCAATGACTTTTCCGCCAAATCAACAATCTGGTTGGCGATCTGAGCCCGACGTTGAGCGACGATCGCCGCGGCGAATGCGGACCGAACGTTCGTCAACACACGCAACTCCGCCATTCGCAACTCAGAACGCCGGCGTTGCGCTTCGTGAGCCTGAACCTGCTGAGCGATCTCCAGTTTGTTCGCGGTCACAAACTGCTGCGACAACTGGACGGTGTGCAATCCAGACGAGGATTCATTGCCAATCTCATCCGACTGATACTGCAGCACAGGGTTGAATGGCAAACCAGCCTGGACGGCTTGTCCAGTTGAAAATGCAACCCGCGCTCGCGCTTCCGCGATGGCCGGGTGCGTCCCCAATGCCATCGCCTCCACCGACGACAGCGTCAATCCACTTTGTTGAACAGGACCAGCAGACGGTGAGTCCTCAGACAGGGAGCCCGAAGCCAAAGACGAAGAGATTTGGTCCTGCGATGGCTCAACCTCGTTCGTCGTAGCTTCCAACGCCATCGCATCGCGCAATGTTTGGGGCTCGATGACCAGCGTGAAGTCCTGGTCGTCAGCCGCATTCATTTCCGGTGGCGCTGTTACCGCGACTGGATCCGGCTCTGTTTCACGGGCTAACGACCACTCGTCAAAGCCGACTTGCTGAACTCCTACCTGCGGATTCGAGCCCGCCAAAACCTTCGACTCCGCGACCGTTTTCGAAACGGGCTCCGAAGCCGCGATCGATCGATCCGAGCGAGTTTCCCCGATGGTTTGACAGCCACCGCTCATCCTGGAATGCTCCCCAAAACCTGATCCAGGGGTTATGAAAGTCTAGAGCCAATTCCGGCCGAGGATTTTCCATGAGCAAGAAACGACGACGACATTCACCTGAACAGATCATCAAGAAGCTACGTGATGCGGATGCCATGCTGGCGGCCGACAATAGCGTTGGCGAAGTCCTGCAAGCACTCGAGGTCAGCGAAGCCACGCTGAGCCGATGGCGAAGCCAGTACGGCGGCATGAAGAGCGAAGAGGCCAAGCGGCTCAAAGCACTTGAGGAAGAGAATAACCGACTCAAGAAGATCGTGGCCGACCAAGCCTTGGACATCTCGATGCTGAAGGAGATCACCAAGGGAAACTGACGACCCCTCGATCGCGACGCGCGGCGGTGCAAGAGCTTCAAGAGAAGTTCGACGTGTCCGAGCGACGTGCTTGCCGCGTGCTCGATCAACCTCGGTCGAGTCAGCGATTTGAGGGGAAACCCAAGGATGAAGACGAGCGATTGACCAAGCGGATTCTGCAGTTTGTTCGCGAGCGTCCTCGCTGGGGCTATCGACGTATCTGCCAACTCCTTCGCCGCGACGGTGAGACCATCAACATGAAGAAGATGTATCGACTTTGGAAAGCGGCAGGACTGAAGGTGCCGCGAAAACGCCGTAAAAAGCGTGCGAATGGCGTCCGCGGCAATGCGTGCGACGTTCAAACGGCGGCTTTCGTCCACGACGTTTGGACGTGGGACTTCGTGCAGTCTTCGACGCTCGATGGACGAACCATTCGCTTCTTGAACATCGTCGACGAATACACACGGCAATGCTTGACGATCAAGGTTGGACGTAGCATCACGAGCGAAGATGCGATCGACACGCTAGCTGAGCTGTTCGCGATGCACGGCGTTCCAAAACGACTTCGGTGTGACAACGGTCCGGAATTCATCTCGACGGCGATCAAGCAATGGTTGGCAACGATCGGCGTCGAGATCCTTTACATCGAACCTGGTTCGCCTTGGCAGAACGGCGTCTGCGAGAGTTTCAATAGCCGACTGCGCGATGAGTACCTGCATCAAACGGATTTGATCAATGAAGACGACGCACGGACGAAAGCACGAGCTTGGCGGGAGGACTTCAACACACGCCGCCCGCACAGTTCGCTTGGCTACCTGACCCCAACGGAGTTCGCGGTTCGCAGTGCTGCTTCCGTTCGGCCTACGGCCTCACTCCAGCAGCACTGCGAATCACTGATCCCAATTCCCCAACCCAATCTTTCATAACGCCTGGTACAGAAAATGGGGGCATCCCAATCCCCAATGCAGCCAGCAACAGCAAGCGTTTCGCAATTCGCTTCCGCCCATCGACTTCCGAATGCTTTTGCACAACGACACCTTCCATGAAAATCGCAACTAGCCCGATCATTCCATCGGTCCAACACGATGGATGTATCAGGCATGATTGCGACAACCCGAACGATTCATCTCATCGGAACGTCCGTCTGTACCGGTTATTCCGGTCAACGAACCCCGACGCCCCTCCTACTCCACTTTGCCATTCATTGTCAGCCGGCGAGCCGCATTCCTTTCCGAGCCGAATCCGCTCCACCAACGACTCGATCCACTCGCCCCGAACAACCGATCATTCATCCGTCAGTTTGATCGGAACGACATCAACCGCGTCGGGCAATTTTGAAACGACAATCGCGTGAGTCGGGTATGTCATTGCCATACCAACAGGCCCGTTCCCGCTCGGCGAACTTTCTCGCAGATACACGTTCAGAACATCTTTCCGCAAAGCGATGCCGACAATCCGGATCGAATATCCCGTCGTGTTGCGTTCACCAAGGGCGGCGACCACGACGGTCTCCCTCGAAAAATCGACCGACTGAAAAGCCTGTGAGACTGACTCAGACGGCTGCCCCGTCAGTTGAACAAAGTCATCGACCGACTGGATCAAGTGAACGCCAGGCGACGTCACTCGGCCGACGTTGATTGTTTGCCGAACCGGGATGTGCTCCCCATCGACGATCGGAAGCTCGTCGATCTTTGATGGGGCACAACCGGTGGCGAAACAAACGAGGACGGCAAGAATTGGGCAGGCAATGAAGTTGGTCATGTGAATTCATCTCGTCTGAGTAGTCGTGAAAAGCTTCGGGTTTGGTCTTCGCCGATTTCATTCACCGCATAGAAGTATCGGCGATTGGATCATCGCGAGCGACACGGACGGCCGTGTCGCTCGACCATTGACGCAAGGACTATTTCAAGCCTTGTTCACGAAGCCACTTTGCAACTTCGGCTCGGCCGTTCTTCACCTCGTCCAGCGGGTTACTTTCTTTGTCGGAGTTCCCAAACGGAAGTCGCTTGCCGTAGTACGCATGCTTTGAGACACCATGCTTCGACGGTCGTGGGTCGGCAGTCGCATACTCCAATGCGTTCTTGCCATCCATGCCTCCGTAGAAATCTTGCAGCACATCCGCAACGAATGAGCCGCGGACGCTTTCGTAAACACGTCCTTTCGACAAATAATGGTTTGCACTTGTCACTCGTGTGGAACCATCCCACCGAACTTCAAATCGTGAATGCTTTCCACCTTGGGCGATCTCATCTTCGTCGCATCCCAACGTTGACACCGCTTGCAAGTCCGCTCCCATTTCAACCAAGCGTTTCACGAGCTTCAGATCACCCGCTGCAGCGGCGAAGTGCAAAAGCGTCTTGCCTCCGCAACGGCTCTCGACCTGCACCTCGCCTTTTTCCAACGCCTCCAACAGAGCCGACGAATCACCCAGGATCAGTGATTCAATTTCGGATGGATACTGGATGGTTTGGCTGTTAAATCGAAACTGATAATGGGGCTGGATCAAGGCGAGCTCTTCGATACGAAGCCCCGACGCCAATTGCCACTCCTTCAGTCCATCGGTTGTGATGACTCCGAGTTCGTCCAATTGGTACTCCTGGTTGATCCGTCGTGCCAGTCCGGGGTGCCCTGACGTCGCGATCAGATGGCCAACCGCACAGTGAGTCCCCCATGGGTCGATGAACACCGGTCGGCGTCCGGGCACAAAGATGTTTTGAGGGAACACACCACCAACCGCGTATTCGCGAAGCCGCTGAATATTCGCCACTCGCTGCTTCATTTGCGATACGTTCAAGTCATCGACCTTCGCATTGCCGAGTCGCTCGATCACCAGTTCAAAGTGTTTCTGAAGCAATTTGACTTCGCCAACCACGTCTTCACTGGCGAGGTCAAAGGCCCCTGAACCCAAGATAGCGGCCCAATTCGGATTCACTTCACAAAGCTGTTCGTGCAACTTCGTTGGCGGATCCACTTGCCCCGATTGGATCGTCGCTGATTCCGATTTCGCCGATACGGGAGCGGAATGGGCGAAAGTCGGTTGCAGCATCGCGGCCGCCAACGCCATTGGGAGAACAACCGGGATGACTGTTTGGAGGAATGTTTTCTTGAAAAGCATTGGTTTGGTTCCGTCGCAAAAGAGAAGAAATCAGCGGTGCAGCCCCGCCTCATACTCTCCTGCGATTTCCAGCCAATTTTCCCTCAACCAAAAACAAATTTTTTCAAACTTCGCCAATGCCCCACTTACAAAACAAGACAAAGAACAACCACACGAACTCCACCCCGTCGTTCATAGGTCAAAACTTCCCAATGAAGTCTCGTCGCAACAACGTCGTTAGAAAGGTGGCATGAGCCAAGTAGAGAAACACGGCCGCGGTGAGCCATGCCAAAACGCGTTCACGGCGAGAACGATAGATCCAACCAAGGACGAGCAACGAAAGACCAATTGCAAGTCCATTGCCGATGAAAACGTAGGCCGGCCAACTGACATCCGGAACTTCAACATTTCCAGTCGAGCGACGTGGCACGAAAAACATGGTGCACGCCAGAGACACAATCGCCGAGACGATCGTCACGACAGGAGAGACAAACAGTGCACAGACAAGCAAGCGTTCATTCTCGTATTTCATCGATGGATCAGCCACTGAATTGCGACCTCGAACATGCAAAAAGTTTCCACAAACCACCTGGATCGAATCCCACAACCACAGTCACAATCACATCCACTAAGGCCAGCCCACATCACCCAACAAACAACGAAGACAGGTGCGCCGAGGGCCTGGCGCAAAAGGCCTGTTGCGTACCCGTCAATTGCGGGGCGGTCCAATTTTGGCAGTCAGCATTTGGCGGAGACGCAAGTCATCGTCTGCGGACAGCGTGCGTCTCGGAATGACCGAGAGATCACGTTTGCCGTGGTACATGATGTAGAAATCGTTGTCGAATAGCCACGACTGATAGATGGACCATTGAAGGGTGGAGTCGATGCTTCTGGTTTTAAAACCGATTCCGTCCTCCGCAAACCGAAGCGAGTACTCATCCTTCAATTTCGGTTGCGAACGATAGAGGATGGAGGGCAACACGAAGAGGGCATACGCGACCATCGAGAGCAATACGACGCCAGCCACCAACAGTGCCCACGCGGTCCATCCACCTGATGAGCGCATCACCAAGAAGATGCCGCCCGCCACTGCCAACAGTCCAGCAACCACATCCCGCCCAACGTTCAGCGCCGAGCGGTAATGCCGCTTCATTGCGAGAATGTACTCGTCGCGAGTGAAGGTAAACGTTGTGGTTACAGGTGAATTCATAGCAAGTCGAGGTCGCACAACGAGGAACTGGACAACAACATGCCGTCCAGTCGTGTGGTGAATTCCCAAATTCTACCGGACATGGATTGCTGGATGGCGGTTGTGCTCATCAGTGACTTGCCGTTCTCGTTGCCCGCGCGTCGACTCCTGTGCCGCTAATCGGATGAGTGCCGCCATACCAAGGTACGTTGCACTGATCGCCAAGATGATTTGGTGGGTGCGGCGATTCGCCTGGCCGACGCTCAACTTTCCTTCATAGCGACGTCCCCATCAGATCCTGACTGCCATCGATGTCACCTACTGCCAGCCCGAAATTACTCTTCAAGTGGACTGACCTGATGGCACGACCCGAACCAACTCGTCGAACCAGTTCGCGATTCAACTGGAGCTGTCGATGCATCTCCTTCGGCTGGACGACGCGTTCGGTCGGAAGAACGGAAACTTAGCCCCCCGCCTCATCCGTGCGCTAGGCAACCTCGCGTTCTTTTTGAGCATCCCTGCGGGTTTTCTGATCAACGTTTTTCGTCCGAAATCAACAGACTTCGCACGTGGCAAACGAAGAACTTTGGACAGTTCAGCAATTCGCCAAATATAGACTTGGCCGTCGCAGTAACGCAGTGAATCCAGTCAGCTGTAATCAAACCTTAGGCGAGACTGATCCCCGCAGTCATTCCATGTTGTCTATGGACCACGAACAAACCCGCCGGGTCGATCTGAACGGTCCGCCCGTTGCTTAACGGAGCGTCCCAAGACCGCGTTTTGCTGCGAGACCACCAATGAACTGGCTCGGTCCGAAGCGACCATCCGCGATGGCGTGCCCGTCATCCAATCAACGAAACAAACAACCTCTTGCCGTTTTGTTGTGGTCGCGCATTCAACTTGTTCTTCATCCATGCCTACTGAAAGGGAAATCTGGTGAGCATCACTCGATACTCGATTTCACAAACTCGCGCCGCATTCACACTTGTCGAACTGCTCGTGGTCATCGCCATCATCGGCGTCCTCGTCGGGCTTCTTCTACCAGCGGTTCAGTCCGCCCGGGAAGCCGCTCGTCGGATGCAGTGCAGCAACAACATGCGGCAGTTGGCGCTCGCCTGCCACAACTACGAAAGCAGCTACAAGCAATTTCCCGCATCAGCCGATAACCGCGATTTCGTCGGTGTCGGTCGGACTTGGATTCGAGGCATCTTGCCGTACGTCGAGCAGTCCGCTTTGGATACCGATGACTTGATGCTTTACGGTCCAACCTTCGACGCGGATGCCATCCTTACCGAGGTGCCAATGCTGAATTGCCCTAGCGACCCGTTGTCGCAAACGCCAGTCAATGTCGGCTTTGGCAGCACCGTGATCGCCACCAGCGCCGGAACCAACTACTTTGGAAATGCTGGCCACTATGGTCGCTCGTCCAATCAGTATCACGGAACAGACGCCTCCGGTTTTCGCGGTTTTCCGGCCGCGTTTCAGTTTTCAGCAGACGGAATGTTCCATAGCCAGGGATCAGCATTCGGGCCTGTTCGATTCGCGTCGGTGATCGACGGAACAAGCAACACGTTGCTGATTGGTGAACGCGGACTCTTCCCCGCCAAAGCCGGGTCGGTGCAAACCGGGGGTTGGTTGACGACCTACACCGGCGCACCATTTGGAATGGGACACTCAGTTCTTTGCTATGACTCGCCCGATGAAGCAGGCGGTGGATTTGTGCCCTACTACGGCTTTCCCGTCAATTCGGACGGCGTTGGCGGCATCTTGGACGACGAAGATTTGACTGGCGGCTTGGGAAATCTTCCCGACAACGACGAGCACTTCTTTTTCAGCTACCACCCCGGCGGTTCACACTTCGTTATGGCCGATGGCTCGACCAAATTCGTCACGTACTCGATCGCCCAAGATGTGCTGACAGCATTCCTGACCAAAGCAGGTCACGAGGTCAACACTTATCAGGAATAGCTCGAACGCACGGATCGTTCGCTATCAAATCCCCGTTATCCGGGTATCGATCTAGCGAAACGCAAGCTTCCTGGCGTCTCTTTTTGAACGCCAGTCTTTCCCTTACTTCGAACACGTTTCTCGGCTACCACACCAAATCCATGTTACCAATGACTTCCGTCCCAAATTGCCTTCGTGCTGTGTTGCTTCTCGGTTGTTTGAGCACCTTCGTCGCCTGCGGTCCATCGGGCATCTCTCTTTCAGGTACCGCGACGATTGACGGATCGCCAATCGAGAAAGGAAAAATCAGCTTGGTTCCCAAGGCAAACGTTGACTCACCAACAGCCATGGCACCCATCATCGATGGCAACTTCACGATCCCGCCTGAGTCGCAACTGCGTGAAGGCGAATTCGATCTGCGTGTCAGCGTTACCGCTGACCGAACGCCCAAGGCTCAATTGACATTCTTGAAAGGAGGCAACAAAGCGGCCGTGGGCACTGCCATCAACCAAGCTCTGAAAGATGCCCCGCCATCCGAAGAAAGTTTCACATCCGATTTCGAGGTGACCGGATCGGACGATGAAATCAAGCTCGAGTTCAAACGCGAAACGGTTCCAGCAAAGCGGCGATAGAAGCCTCGCCATTCAAACCCTGGCCTTCCGTCAGGATAGGCCACGCCATTGCGAGTTCGCTCAGCTCAGTGTCGAGCGAAACGAGTGCAGCATGAACGCCCAGCGTATAAATTGGACGTTCGCCAAGCCACCAGCAACTGAACTGGAAAGTCGCTTCGCTTAAAACGTCTTCTTCGATGGCAAGTTCGCTCTGTCTGATGTTGATGGAGACAAATTTTCATTAGCCTCAGGCACGCTCGCATCGTTGTTTCGCGAAGCAAGTTGAACCTCGAGCCCAAACCGTTCGACACGATCCCACTTTTGAATTCGCACCATTGATCCCGCATCCAAAGTTCCATCGATTGCCCATGCTCGTTCGTTGCCTTCTCGCGTACCTCACCCTCGCCTCCGCCACTTTCATCACCGCGGCGGAGTTATCCGTCGTTCCTTTGCCGACCAAAGTTGAGCCGACCGGCGGCGCCGCCCTAATTCTGCCAACCACAATCACCGCAAAGTCACCGCCAATTCCGGGCTGGAGCGATCATCTAGAGATTTTTGGCGAGCATCTCGGACGCATGACTGCCGGGAAGCATCAGCTGCAAACTTCAGACGAAAACGATTCGGTGCTGCTGGTATCGCACGCACCAAAGCTTTCGCCGGAGGCCTACACGCTCTCAATCAATCAAACGCGAATTCAAATCGAAGCATCATCGATCAAAGGTCTCGCACACGCCACGGCGACACTCTTGCAACTGATCGGCGGGAACCAATCCAGCTCGATTCCTGCGATGCGTATCGAAGACGCCCCGGAGCTGTCGTATCGCAATTTCATGATCGATATGGGACGCAATCCTCACAGCGTCGCATTGTTGAAAGAGACGATCGACCTGCTGTGGTTTTACAAGATCGATTCCGTGCAACTGCACCTCACCGATGACCAAAGAATCGCATTCCCTTCGACCGCCTTTCCCAAACTATGGGACGGTAAAATCACACGGTCGGAATTTAAAGAACTTGAACGCTATGCGGTCCAGCGAGGCGTGACGATCATCCCCGAGCTAGAAGTCCCCGGCCACTCGGAATTGCTACGACGAAACTATCCCGAGGTCTTTGGCAAAACGGGGACAGACCTCACGAAGTCACCCAAGGCAATCGAAGGTATCAAAACGTTACTGGACGAGATGATCGCCCTCTTCCCGTCTTCCCCTTTCATTCATATCGGTGGCGACGAGGCGTTTGGTGTTCCTGAAGACTTGCAGCGTGATCTGATCAACGAATTGCACGCGCACCTGAAGACTCGCGGCAAAGAAACATTGGTCTGGGAAGGCCCCGCTGCCGGCTCAGGCGATAACCGAGTCCATCCGGATGTGATCCATCTGAACTGGCGAACGATCAACTATCCCGCCGACCAAATGGTTAACAATGGACACCGAGTCATCAACGCTTCGTGGGACCCGTTGTACTTGGTCGACCACTACCCTCGAACCAATTTCACGATGACGTCGCCCCAGCACATCTATGAAACGATGTCGCTGACGACGTACAAACATGTGAATCCCCAAATTCAAACCTATTCGAAACCGATCGAGGTTGATCCGACCGACAAACTGATTGGTTTCTGCATGCCATGGTGGGAAGGTCGTGAAGAGAACTTTGTCCAGCAAACCTTTCCACGATTGATCCCGTTTGCTGAAGTCGCGTGGAATCAGCAGATCGAACGTGACTACCAGGATTTCCAAGAGCGCACGTCGCACACCGAACTTGCTCGTATGGCCGGGTTCTATCCGGTATCCGTTGAATCAACACGAATGCTCCTGGATCAAGATGGCGTATTCGATCAATCGACGCAGGTGTCACTTCGAATGCGAACCAGCAACAGTGACTCAGCGCAAACTGAGGCAGAAATTCGCTACACAACCGATGGGTCGGAACCAACGAAGGATTCGACTCTGTATCAAGAGCCATTCACGCTCACAGACGATGCAACCATTCGCGCGACCGCATTCATCGCTGGTGCACCAATTGGCCACGGAAGCCGACAAAACCTGACATTGGTGAACGGCCATCCCAACCTTGCGTTGAACAAACCAGTCACCTCGAGCACAACCTCGGGACCGCCGTTTTCGGTTCAAAGAATCACCGATGGTGGCACGAACAACCTCGATTTCTACTTGGGGTACCCCGCTGACCCTGACCCGATTCTATTGACGATCGATTTGGAAGACGTTCAGTCGGTCGAGCGAGTCAAAGTGTTCGCCTACAGCGTTTCGGGCTCCTTTGAAAAGTACAGCATCGAAACGTCGACCAACGGAGTCGACTTTGAAGAGGTCGCGTCACGGCTGGAGAAGCCCGAAGACCCAACTTCTCCGGTCGAGCATCGTTTTTCGCCACGGCAAGTTCGCTATGTTCGTATCCGAACGCATGGCAACAAGGGCTACGTCTTCGATTCGTTCTCAAAAATCGTCGAAGTGCAAGTCTTCTGAGACCGTTGCACCCATTTGCGAGCCGCAGGTTCCGTCACCGCTCGCACTCCAATCATCAACCTGTGCAGGGACATGGCACTTTCATACGTCGACTACGCGATCATCATCGCGTTCTTTGTCATCACAACCTCGATCGGACTTTTCGCGAGCCGACGGGCGGGCAAGAGCTTTGCCGAATACTTCCTCGCTGGCGGTCAGATGAGTTGGTGGATGCTCGGCATCTCCATGGTCGCAACCACCTTCGCCGCCGACACACCCAACTTGGTCACCGGCATCGTTCGACGCGATGGGGTCAGCGGCAACTGGGTGTGGTGGGCCTTTCTGCTGACAGGTTTGTTGACCGTGTTCGTCTATGCACGGCTATGGAAACGCAGCGGTGTATCGACGGACCTTGAATTTTACGAACTTCGATACAGTGGCAAGACAGCCGGATTCCTTCGCGGATTTCGTGCGATCTATCTGGGAGTCATCTTCAACTGTTTGGTCATGGCCAACGTCATTTTGGCCGGCATCAAACTGGGTGGCGTCCTGGTCGGAGCAACGCCCATCCAAGTCGTTCTGATCACCGGTATCGTCACCGTTGTCTACACGTTGCTGGGAGGATTGCGGGGCGTGATCTTAACGGACTGCTTTCAGTTCGTTGTCGCCATGTTCGGCGCGATCGCGGCGGCGTACGTGGTATGCAACTTGCCCGAAGTCGGCGGTTTTCCCAACCTGCTTCAACACGAAGAAGTCCGTTCCAAGACCGCTTTGCTGCCCGACTTCAGCGACATGGACGCGTTGATACCGCTGATCATCATTCCGTTGGCCGTCCAATGGTGGAGCGGATGGTACCCGGGGTCGGAACCTGGCGGAGGCGGCTATGTCGCCCAGCGAATGCTGGGTGCACGCAGCGAGAAAGATGCGACATTGGCAACGCTTCTGTTCCAAGCTGCCCACTACGCCTTGCGGCCATGGCCATGGATCATCGTGGCGCTCGCATCGATCGTTGTGTTCCCAACCTTGGAAAGCATTCAGGTGGCTTTCCCCGACATCGATCCACAGATTGTCCAAGATGATCTCGCCTATCCAGCGATGCTGACCTTCTTGCCAAGTGGTTTGCTGGGAATCGTGATCGCCAGTTTGATTGCTGCGTTCATGTCGACGATTTCAACGCATTTGAACTGGGGTGCGTCATACATTGCACACGATTTCTATCGACGATTCGTGAATCCGGACGCAACCGAACAACGCTTGGTTGCAACAGGACGCTGGGCGACGGTCGGATTGATGATCGTCGCCGGCGCGGTTGCGCTGACACTGGAAAGTGCGATGGAAAGCTTTGGCATCATCCTTCAAGTCGGTGCGGGCACCGGGCTAATCTACATCCTGCGATGGTTTTGGTGGCGGATCAACGCGTTCACAGAAATCACCGGCATGGCGGTCTCATTGGCGATCGCAATGTTCTTCAAATTTGGATATTCGCACACGGGGCTGCCCGAACTGAACTCATGGCAACAGCTTTTGACCGGCGTCGTCATCACGACCACGTCGTGGATGCTAGTCACTTTCCTTTCGCCGCCGACCGACCGAGAAACGCTCAAACGATTCGTCTTAAAGATCCGTCCGGGCGGCGTGGGATGGAAGTCAATCCGCGAAGAGTTGGCAGAAAGCGGAACTCCTGTCGAAACAGGCGATTCAATCACAGCGGGATTGAAAGCCATGATGGCATCGACGTTCCTGGTCTATTCCGCATTGTTCAGCACGGGGTACTTGCTCTACCAATCGTGGGTCTGCCTAGCGATCAGCCTGAGTGTGTGCGTCGTATCGGCGATCGCATTGTGGAAGACTTGGCCGTCGCTGAACATCGGCGGGCCAGCAAATGCATCTGACCAGTCGTGATGAACTACGGTGCAAAATGGCCGATCGCGAAACAGGCAATTGTCACTGCTTCGCTTTCGATAAAACGTCCGCCAACTCGTTCAAGTCTTTGACGATCACGTCGGGCTTTTGAACGTTGGAATACAAAGTCGCACCAGACCGTTTCACAAAAGCGGTCTGCAATCCAACGTTCTCTGCACCAGCCAAATCCCAGGCGTGGGCGGCTACCATCAGCACCTCGCCGGGCTGAACACCCAAGTCATCCAGAACCATCTGGTACGTGTCAGGGTGAGGCTTGTACTTCTTGATTTGGTCGATGCTATACCGTTTCTCGAACAACTCGGTGAGCCCAGCGTTGCTCAATTGCGTCTCCACGCCAACCTTCGAAGAGTTCGTCAAACTCACCAATCGAAAACCTTGATCTGAAAGCCGTTCCAATCCTTCGCGAACGTCTGGGTGAACGGGCAACGATCGCAAGGAATTGACGATCGCAGCCTTCGCAGATTCTTGATCAAGCTCAATCCCTTCTCGCTCGGCCACCATCATCAACGCGGCCGTTCCAATTTCACCGAAGTCGTGGTACTCGCCCGAAAGAGTTTCCACCAGCGAGTAGTGCAACATATTCGAAAACCAAAGCGGCAGAAGGTCTTCTCGACCATTCAGAGCCTCGCCAACCGACTCCTTCAGCCCCGCGAGATCAAGCAACGTTTCATTCACATCAAACACGATCACTTTGGGAGCTGGTATCATCGAGTCCTTCTCAGTTTGGATCACGGCGGACGATTGCTTGGCGTCTTCAGCAGTAGTTGGAATTTCTTGCGCATGAGAAACATTCGCGAATCCAGCCAACATCAAAGTGGGCAAGATAAAAAGAGATGTTCGAATGGACATGAAAGCACCAACAGGAAATCGATAGAAGAGAATACGCGCAACGCTTATGTAGTCGCTCGCTGACTTCTGAAATGAGTTTCGCTTTGGGAGAACCGCCGGATTCGCTTCCAACGCACATGTCGCGCCGTGTGATTCGTTGTCGTTCAAGAAAGCATTCTTTCGGCCTGATCCGCGACCTGTTTCAACGCGGTTTCTGCAAAGACACCTCGCCCAAGAACTCGGATACCAACCAGCATCGCAATCAACGCTTTCGCGGTCGGTGCAGGTTCGACGGTTGCGGGAATGGCTTCCAATTTCTGTCCACGGCGGATCGATGCTTCGAAGAAGTCCAAGATCTCCTCGAAAGCGGCCGACACCATTTCTTGGACCTTTGATTCGTGTCGGGAATAGTCCAAAGCGGTATTCACCAAGAAGCATCCCCGTTTACATGGATCCTCACACGAATCCTTCACCACACCATCAAAGAACAGCAGGATCGCCTGTTTTGGATCGTCGACAACTTGCAAACGCGCCAAGATTGATTGTCGTGTGGCTTGGTCGTATCGCAACAACGACTCGACAAACAATTCATCCTTGCCATCGAACGCGTTGTACAGACTGCCGCGTTGAATTCCGGTTGCGCGAGTGATGTCCGAGATTGACGTGGCGGCATATCCCTTCTCCCAAAACAGATGCATCGTCCGCTCAATCACGTCGGACTTATCGAATGACTTTTCCCAGGGCATTGCTGTTCCTCGTGCGGTGGACTCAATTCGTGTTGCCCAGCTTGATGGCGAGCATTGACTGTTAATCACCAACTTGCAGTCATCAAACCACTCGTTTGACGGGCCGATTCAAAGCGTTCAAAAATGCGTTGACAGCGAAAGCCTCGCAGATAGAATCGCCGACGTCCGAGGTGACCGACTTGGTTTCTGCCAAGTCGGTGAACAGGGAACTCCGGTGAAATTCCGGGACGGTCCGGCCGCTGTGTGCCGCCAGAGATCTTCCAAGCGAAGTCTCATTGTTTGCTTTTCTACTTAGCCATTGCTCGTGCTTTCGCGTTTCGACGTGATCGTGAGTGAGAAGGCCATGAGCAAACGAAATGGTGGTGAGTCAGAAGACCTACCTCGTACAAGACGTTTCGGTGCCTTCTTGGATTGAGGCGAACGTTGCAACGTGAATCGGCAATGATGCAGAGTTCTTGTTTGAACTTGCAATGGTCGACACGTTGGATTTCCGTCACCAACTTCTGAATCCTATTCCCGACAAACGCGTTTTCCTACGCAAATCGTCTCGCTTTCGCGTTGCAAATTTCAGCAGCGGACGTGGAGTCTTCGAGGAGAATATGCGCCGTCGGAATTCGATTCAAAGTGGATCCCATTTCGAATTTCACTCATGTTCCTGCTTCCCTCAATTCTTCGTTTCCGCTCGCGAAATCTAATCAAAGCCCCCCAGTCCATATGCAGCACACGCGATCGCTTCCTGGTCGCTTTCACACTTCTATCGCTCTCGCAGATTGCGGCATCGCCCGCGAAAGCTGATGTGGTCGTTGGTTTTGAGAGCCAGGACCTAGGGAGTTCGGGTGTCTACAACGGACCTGTTCCAAACGCTGACGTGGTTCCAGGTGCCTATGGAGGAAATGATCACATCGGTGTTTTCTCCGCCGATGGTGTCGACTTTTCAAACAGCCACAATGACCTATACGGAAGCTGGAGCGGCTTCGCGGTTTCCAATCACACCGATACTTCGACGCCGGGATACTCCAACCAATTCAGTGCCTATGCAGGTTCTGGCTCGGGCGGATCCGACAACTACGCGGTCGCATTTGGCTACACCAATTCCACGCCGACCAACATCAACACGTTAACTGCCTTGCCAAGCATTTATCTGCCGGACGGGGAACAAGCCAGCAGTGCAGACATAACCAACGCAACGTACGCTGGTTTGTCGATGCGTGATGGAGACTCGTTTGCCAAACAATTTGGTGGCGTTGCGGGATCAGACCCTGACTTTTTCAAACTTTCGATCTTTGGGATCGATGCGAACAACCAAATTCTCGACACAACGATCGATGTGTTTTTGGCTGACTTTCGATTCACCGATTCTCTTCAGGACTACATCTTGGATGACTGGGTGACGATCGATCTCAGTTCGATGTCCGATGCAAGAAGTTTGCACTTCAATCTTTCATCCAGCGACGTTGGACCGTACGGAATGAATACGCCTGGCTACTTCGCGTTGGACAACTTCGCCACCGTGACCGCGGTCCCCGAACCAAGTTCCCTCGCGATTATTGGAAGCGTGTTGCTGGGAACGGTCATCCGGCGACGTCGGCGTTTCAAACGCGTGCAAAATTCCACCGGGAAGGCACTCGAATGACCTACGTCACTCCTCCGTACGTTGCTTCAACGAACCATTCTCGGCGGCCACGATCGCATTGAATTGGGAAATGAGCTTTTCATCGCCGAGCCGACGCAGATTTTCTGCCAACGCAACATTGTCGGCGATGCGAACAAAACGCTCGTACTTGACCTTCGTCTTCGCTTGGTCCGTCTCCGATTCATCAAGCAATTCGCGATACCTCGGGTAGTCCGGGTGATCTTCAATCGCTTCGACAAACTCGTCCTGGCGACTGGTCAATAACTCGATAGATACCGGGTTCAGCACGTTCGCAAGCTCGGGCCATTTCCGTTCCAAGTCGCGTGTGATCCGCCGACGCAAACCTTCTTCGGGTGGCGAACGTCGGCGGCGTCGACTCGAACCTCGGTTTTGATCGGATTGCGTCGTCTTCCAAGCGTCGGTGATTCTTTGATCTCCGCTTAACTCCAGTTGCTCGGACAAACCTTCCAAGATTGCTCGTTGTGAATGAGTCGCCAAGCTCAGGATCAACGCATATGACTCATCGTTCCTCAACAACTTGGGATCATCTTCATCGAAGAAGCTATGAATACTCAAAAACTCGCCCGAACTCATCACGGGCAAATCGATCGTGTCGGCGGTGATCACCGTGTACGCATGTGCTTCATCAAATGAAACAACACCATCGCCGTTGTAGTCTGGACGTTCGATCAACCGTCCGGAACGGTTTCGACCTGATAGTGCCGCCCAAAAGTAGGTGCTGTATTCGACGTAGCTCGCCTCATCGACTTCGGGCGTGCATCCCGATGCGGGACGATCGTGAACCGTTGCGAAGAAGCCGATGCGATTTTGGTCGGACAAGCCCTGGTCGGGATCTCCTTCCTCGAAAATGAACCTCGCAAAACCGCCCGCATGACACTGAACCATGATCGCAACGACATCGACACCTTTGGGCAATCCATCCAACATCTCGACAAACTCAGTCATGCGAATCGCACTGTTGTTCCAAGTCGCGATGGTCGTGTCATAGGGTGATTGGCGATCGCTGCTTCGACTGCCGTGAGCAGTGACATACACGTAGAGCCGGTCGCCCGATTTCATGGTCTGTCCCACACCACGAAACCATTTCCGGATGTTGTCCGGTTCGGTGCTGCCCTTCACATTTGGAATGTTGTGGTTCCGGTAAGACAGCCCCAAGTCGTTGCTGCTACCGAAGAACTCCGCCATCAACCGATTGGCCTTGGGAACCGAACTCGGATCCATCACCTGAAGGTCTTTCCCGACCGCATCACCATCGGAAAAGAAGATGTCGTTGTGTTCGCCCAAAACGCCTTGTTCACCGAGAGCACGCTGCGCAAACAACACGTTGTTCTCAAGCGATGCCTGGTTGCCGGACGGAGAGTAGCCGCCACCAATTGTCAGAAAGAAATCTTCCGCACCGACAACGGAGCAACATCCCAAAAGTAGAGCTGGCACCAACCAGCAAGAAGATCGACTCATCTGAGGTAACAACCATGGTCGCGGGAGCACGATGCCAACCGGAGTTCAGTCGACAAAGCCCGCAGTTTACCAGGCAGACCATCCTCGGTTTGTATCTTCTTTACAGCTGCCGCAACCACGTCTCCAGCACCAGCAGATTCCACAACCGGTAGCCGTGATTTTGCTCGCCGGTTTCGTGACTGCGGACCAGATCCGCGATCGCCTCTGGACGAAAATACGCGTTGATCCGAGCATCCGACGCCAACATCGTGTCGTGGACCAACGGCTTAAAATCTTCACGAAACCATTGCCCGATCGGGATACCGAAACCCATCTTGGGTCGCGTGAAGATCGATGAAGGTATCCGGTCGCCAAACGCATCTTGCAGAATCAGTTTGCCGCGACGACCTCGGAATTTGTGTTCGACGGGCATCGATGCCGCCAACTCAACAAATCGGTGGTCCAACATCGGTTGGCGGACTTCTAATCCGTGAGCCATCGATGCGATGTCAACTTTGGTGCACAGGTCACACGGAAGATACGATTGGATGTCTGAGGTTGATGCTCGCGTGACAACATCGCGTCCTTCACTGCGAGCCCAAACGGATTCCAAGAAATCGACCGGATCGTGGCCCGGCAACGTCTGAACGAACTCGTCGTTGTACATCGACGCTCGCATTGATTCTGGAAAGATCTGAAGCCAATTCATGTACCGCCGAACAACGGGTTGGTCGATCGCTTCTAAGAACCGCTTGGCACGACGAATGACGGAACGACGACGATTGGAATCAGGCAATCGCTGAACCAGTCCAATGCCGGGCAACTTGTTCAGCGGAAACAGACGAGCAATTTTTTGACTCATCCACAACGCCCGGTAACGTTCGTATCCAGCAAACAGTTCATCACCACCATCGCCAGACAAAGCCACCGTCACACTTTCGCGAGTTAGCTTGGACAGGTACCAAGTCGGAACGGCTGATGAATCGCCGTAAGGTTCGTCATAGTGCCAAACCAGCTTCTCAAGAATATCGATGCCGCTGGGTTGAACCTCAAACCGAGTGTGGTCGGTCTGCAGGTGCTCCGCGACTTGGGCCGCGTAACGAGTCTCATCGAAATCTGCGACGGGGAAACCAATGCTGAACGTTCGCAGTGCCGTGTCGGTGTGATCGCCCGCCAAAGCCGTGATCAACGACGAATCAATGCCGCCGGACAAGAAAGATCCCAGAGGAACGTCGCTTCGCATTCGCAGACGAACGGAATCGGTCAACAGATCACGAACTTTCTCGATCGCTTCCTCTCGACCGAGCGGACGTTCGATCGATGGATCGAAATTCCAATATCGTTCCACCCGCAACCCACGCTCATCCAACACCGCGAAGTGCCCCGGCGGCAGTTTGTGCACGCCTTTAAAAATCGTGCCGGGATGCGGGATGTATTGATAGGTCAAGAACTCGTCGATCGCGTTGGGATCCACCTCTTCGCAGACACCGGGCACCAACCTCAACGCCTTCAACTCACTGGCGAAAACCAAACGCCCATTCTTGTAGGAATAATACAGAGGCTTCTGACCAATCCGGTCGCGAGCCAGCACGATTCGATTGCGTCTGGCATCCCAAATCGCGATCGCGAACATTCCGTTGAGCGACGAAAAACACTCGGTGCCGACGTCTTCGTAAAGGTGAACGATTGATTCACCGTCGCCCTGGGTTGCGAATTGGTGGCCGGCACCCTGCAAGCGTTTGCGAAGCGTTTCGTAGTTGTAGATCTCGCCATTGAAGACCATTCGGACCCGGCCGTCTTCGTTCGAAAGCGGTTGGCGTGCGCCTTCCACGTCGATGATTGATAGCCGTCGGAAGCCCAAGCCGACGCCCATCGGACGCCCCGTCGCGTCGCGATGTTCCGCGTCCATCCAGGTCTGCGAATCATCCGGACCACGATGAGCGATTTCGTTGGTCATCCTGGACAACAGATCGGCACTGATCGCTTGGTCGTCGCGTTGCCAGAGTCCACCGGTAAAACCGCACATAGAAAACGAGAGGGCTAAAGTCAGGAAGGAATTTCAAATGACGGGGTGCTACTTGGACCGCCTGATCGCGACCTAGCCGACACGTTGGCTTTCACCGTTGGTTCGACGGATTCGCATGTTTTCGATCTTTCGATTGGTCGCGTGCAACACTTCGACTTCCCAATGACCGACATTGAGTAAATGCCCGGCGGTGGGAATCATTCCGGTGTGATGCAGCACCCAACCGGCAACGGTTTCGTAGTCATCGCTCTCGGGCAAATCCCAGTGAACCAAATCGTTCACATCGTCGATCATGACACGTCCGTCGACATCGATGGTGTCGTCGTCGATCACGCGAATTTCGAATTCTTCTTCTTCGTCTGATTCGTCGACGATCTCGCCGACGATCTCTTCCAAAGCATCTTCGATCGTGACCACACCCGCGGTTTGTTGAAACTCGTCGAGCACGATCGCCATGTGCGATCGGCTGTGCAAAAACTCTCGCAGTAACAAGTCCACGCTGCGGTCCTTTGGAACCGACCATGGCCGGCGGCAGAGGTCGAGCAACGGCTTATTGGGCAAACCCTCACCAGCCAAGTACGGCAGCAAGTCTTTCACGAACAAAACACCAACCACGTTGTCGATGGTGTCTTCGTAAACCGGATAACGAGTCCGCCCGGTCTCAATGATTGACTCGATGGCTTCTTCCCAAGTCGCGGTGACCGAAATCGCGTTGACGTCGACTCGCGGCGTCATGATGTGACCGACCGTGTCTTCGTGCAGCTCCATCACGCCTTGGATCATTTCGCGAACCCCGGGGGCAAAGAAACCTTCTCGGGTTCCCGCCGCCACGATGGTTCGGATTTCGTCTTCAAGTTGTTCTTCGTCCTCATCCTCGGTCTCTTCGACGCCAGCCAACCGGCGTGAAATGATTTCAAGCAACTCACCAGGTGCGTGAAGCGGACGCATCACGAATGACATCGTTCGCCAGAACGGCCATGTGTGGTAGAGCAACGGAGCCGAGGCAAACCGCGTCACCGCATTGGGCAACCAAGTGTGAGTCAACATCGTCAAACCGGCCGCCGCGATTCCCCAAGCGAGAAGCGTGTTCAGATCCACATCGACGCGGTTGACGACAACGATCGTCCCAAACAACACGAACATCACCGAGCCGATGACGTGCAAGTACGCACCCGCTCGAATCACTGTGTCTTGGTGATCCAGAACCGATCCAAACCGGTCTCGATTCTTCTTGACGCGGCAATAGATCTCCAAAGAACGCCCCGCGAACCGATCCAGCAGTTCGCTTCCGAGCCCGCCGATGCTGCCAAGAACAAAGCCCACCGCAGCGAGCGGCATTGCGTTCAAATCCGCCAATTCGCTCATGACACTCCTCCACTCATGATTCCACCGGAGGAATCACTCGCGTCGTCATCAAACGAGTCGTCTTGTCCCGACGCTGAGTCCTCGTCGTTGCTCAGCGGCAAATCGATCCCCATCAATTTCATCGCGGCAATTTCTGCTCGACGCATCGCGGCACGAGGTGCAGGCGACTGATCATCGTGACCGACAATGTGCAACGTTCCATGAACAACGTAGAGCAACAACTCTTCGCGAGGCGACAACGGGTTGCTGGGTTCGCTGGCGTTTTCGATCGCCGTTTCAAAACTGGCGACGAGCTCTCCTTCAACCATCGGCGGTTCCAACTCATACGGGAAGCTGATCACGTCGGTCGGATAATCATGTTGCAAAAATTCGCGATTGATGGGATGGATCGTCGCATCATCGCAAATCCGGACTCCGATGGAACCACGATCACATCCTTCCACCGATGCGGCAGCGATCGCCGCGTGGGCAAGTTCCGTGCAAGCGGTTTCAAGGCTGCCAAACCAGATCGATAAGTCGGGCTCCGCTTCCTCATCAATGAGGACATCCGCGGTCAAGTTCGTTGGAGACTGTTCCATCACGCCGATTGCTGTCCAGGATACTTCACGCGTGCGTGGTAAATCGCCGTCAGCGACTTCACCAAACTTTGTCGAACACGATGCAACTGTGCGAAAGTAATTCCGCAGTCATCGAACTGACCGTCGGCAACCTTCTTCTGAGCGATCGCGTCGACCAACCCTTGAATGCGAGCCGGCGTCGGATCGACTAACGTTCGCGACGCACTTTCGACCGTGTCGGCGAGCATCAGCACAGCGGCTTCGAGAGTTTGCGGCTTTGGCCCCGGATAGCGGAAGTCTTTGTCGCTGACCGCTTCACGATTGGGATCTTCTTCGCTACGTTTCGCGGCTTCGCGGTAAAAGTATTCGACCAGCGTCGTGCCGTGATGTTGCAGGATGAAATCGATGATCGGCTCAGGCAAATGGTGATTGCGGGCCAAATCGGCTCCATCTTTTACGTGGGCGATGATAACCAACGTGCTCATCGCAGGCTGCAACGAGTCGTGCTGGTTGATTCCCGCTGATTGGTTTTCGATGAAGTATTCCGGTTTGAACATTTTGCCGATGTCGTGGAAGTACGCTCCCACGCGAACCAGCAAACCGTTCGCACCGATCGCATCCGCGGCGGCTTCTGCAATTGACGCGACATTGATCGAGTGGTTGTAAGTCCCCGGTGCACGCTGTGCCAAACGTCGCAATAACGGGTGCGATGCGTCGCCGAGTTCCAACAAACTGAGGTCGGTTTGCACGCCGAACGCTTTCTCGACCAAAGGCAACAAACCGGTCATCGCCAAGGACGAGAACAAAATGCAAACGCCCGCCCAACCGGCTTCGGCAACCAAACCGTTGACGACGTGATTGAGCGAACCGCCGCTGAGCATTCCTTCCAAGTTGCCGCCCGGTGCACCAGACGAAAGCGTTTGTCCCGTCACGATTCCAACGCCCACAACCGTGAACATGGTGATTGTGGCGGAGATCAGACCGACCGTGACCAAGTGAGTTCGCGAACGAATGCGGCCGGTCAACAAGGTGCATGTGGTGCAGGCCGCCGTCACGACGACCAAGTTGGGAATGTCAGCTCCCAGCAAAAGAATGACGGACAAACAGACAGACGCCAGCAGCAAGATTGCGAGTTCGCGACCGTAGACGACCGCGGCGGTGATCGATGCCAAAACGAGCGGCACCAGTTCGGCTCGCCAAGCATCTCGTGACGCGTGATAAGCCAACACAATGGTGACCACCATCAATGCGAGCAGCTTGACCAGTTTGTTACGATCCAACAGCAACGATCGATCATCGACAAACCAGATGTACGAACCGCATAGCAAATACAACGCGGCGATCATTCCAGCGTAGGCCGCGACACGAGCGACTCGGTCGCCCCAACGCATCGATTCGACCAGTTTCGACCACTCACTTCGAAGCAGCCCCAATTCGCGACCGGTCAACGGTTGGCCCGCGTCAGCCAATTTCGTTTGGCCGGCGTAAAACGTCATCATCACGTCTTCAACGGCAGCGGCCGCTTGATCGCGAACCTTTTGGCTGGCTTCGTCGTCGTATTTCAAAGTCTCGAATTCAGGCAACCGTGTTCGCAACCAGTCACCAATCATGTCCGCCGCAATCAAACCTTCGTCGCCGGGAAAGCGTGAACGGAATTGGTCACGAAGCTCTTTGACCAATTGGTTGCCAGCTTCGGCAATGATGACTTTCGACAGTTCCACCGGCACGGCTTCATCAGTTTGGTCACCGGTGAAGACACGAATCATCCGCTGCGAACCCTTTTCGGGTGGGTGCTGCGGGGCTTGCAGAATGCCGTTTTTGTAGAGCTTCAGCATCGCGGAATCGACCGCGGCTTCCAACGTCGCCAGGTCCTTGTCTTTACTGAAGACTCGCTTGAGCAACGCGAATCTTTCGGCGGGGGACTCGCCATCGGGCGCGGTCTCGCTGCCCTCATAGAATTCCGTCAGAGCGGATCGTTCTTCTTTTCCAAGTTGCTCGTAGTTGGCCGCACCAAGGACCAAGAACAGGCGGTTCTTCAGTGCCGCTCGCAACTGTTCCAAACGCTGCGGCGAATTTCGATACAGCGTCATCACTTCACGACGACGACGTTCTTTCAAATCACCGGTGGCGATCGCGTCTGCGACCTGGAAGTCCACTCGCGAAATCAAATCCCGCGCGGGAATCGCACCGCTTCGGTAACTGAACGCCGGTTTCCACGTGAAGCACAGAACCAAAATCGTGCACGCGGCGATCAATGTCATTCCGACGCGAAGCGACCATTCAGCTTTGTCTTTGCGGTCCCACCAAGTCGCCCATTTGGACTTCGGGATCCCTAGCGACTCAATGCGTTCTTTGCCCGCACGTTGTTTGCCTTTGGTCGTCCCGCTTTTGCTCGCACCGCTCATTCGCTCGGTTGAGTCTCCGAATCAGAGTTCGTGATCGGCTCGGATGTCGAGCTGGACGCTGCCGAATCGCCGGAGGGTCGCTTCTGCGATTTTGTAAGCGTCTCTGAATCACCTGATTGAACTTCGGTCAAACCTTCGTCTGATCGTTCCGTCGCAGAGCCGTCCGAATCGGCCTTTTCCGAGTCGGCTTTCTCCGAGTCGGCTTCGTACGCGGCAACGATCTGCTGCACCAAACGGTGACGCACAATGTCCGCAGCTCCCAAACGAATCTGCGCGATTCCCTTGATGCTGCTCAGGCGGTACACCGCGTCGTGAAGTCCACTGCGAACGCCACGCGGCAAATCGAGCTGTGTTGCGTCGCCGCTGACCACCATCTTGCTCCGTTCACCCATCCGGGTCAGGAACATCTTCATTTGGGCAACAGTCGTGTTTTGAGCTTCGTCCAAAATGATGAACGCGTCGTTGAGCGTCCGACCTCGCATGTACGCCAAGGGAACGATTTCGATGACATCTTGTTCCATCAATGCACGAGCTTGGTCGTAGTCAACCATTTCGCCGAGCGCATCGAGCAGCGGTCGCAAGTAAGGGTTCAGCTTCGCTCGCAGGTCACCAGGCAGAAAACCGAGGCTTTCGCCGGCTTCGACCGCGGGACGAACCAACACAATTTTCTTGATCGATTCGTTTCGCAAAGCCTCGACCGCGGTGGCCACGGCCAAGTAAGTCTTGCCACAGCCGGCCGGTCCCGTTGCAATCGTCAGATCGTTCTGCCGGATGGCTTCGACATAGCGAGCTTGCCCGGGAGTTCGCGGCGCGATCTTGCGACCCGCGTTTTGCAAGTTGATCGCTTCGCCGCTCGGTGTTGGTGGTCGACCATTTTCGATCTTGGCACCTTCTTCTGCCGCAGCGGTCTCGATGTCGCCAATGCTGAGCGAGCCTTTTTTGCGGCACAGCAAACGCAATTTTTCCAGCGTGCGCATCGCGGCACCGACGCCGGTCTCTTCTCCGGCGACGCGGATTTTCCCAGCTCGATGCGTGATATCGACGCCAAACAGCCGTCGCAGCTTGCGCACGTGTTGATCGCGAGGACCGAACAACGTCAGGACTTCATTGGGACCCGCTGTCGACAGCGTGGCTTCGTTCATTGCAGATTGGACCGACATGCGTCAGAGCGTTTCATAAGGAGTGACTAATTCTAACCGTCCCACACGTGGTCCGACCATCGTGCGACATTGGATTGAGCAGAATTCACGGGAGGCCGAGGGGCCGTCATGCCGCGGCCGCTAAACACAGAAAAGACGGCAAAGTCGCAGCAATCAACGAATCCGTCACATCCCAGACTCCCCCCAAACCGGGAAGCCAATTTCCGGAATCTTTTGCCCCACAGTCTCGTTTGAACATCGATTCCGCCAAATCACCGACGATTCCGGTGATTGCAAGGGCCGGGCCAAGGATGAACGCCCAACTGATGGAAGGCAGCGAACTCAACGGAATCGCGTCGGACACCAACGCTGGGAACAACCACCGCAAACAAACCATCGCCACCAAAGTCGACATCACAACACCACCGACCGCTCCTTCCCAAGTCTTGCCCGGACTCAGTCGCGGTATCAGCTTGTGACGACCGAGAGCTTTGCCGGCGAAGTATGCCCCCGCATCGGCCGACTTCGTCGTCGCAATCATGGTCAGCAACGCAGCCAATCCCCAGGACGTGCTGACATCGCTTCCCAAACCGCGAATCGTGAAAAGCAGACTCATTGGCAACCCGACGTACAGGGAGACAAACGCTGCCCGCATGGTTCGGTCAATACTGCTGGATGCCGGTAAAACAACTGCATCCGCCTTTGCCGTCGATGCGTCCAACTGCTCAGGAACAACCGCGCCGTAAGTTCGCATCTCGCGAATCAGAAGTGCAAACAGGGACGCGATTGCCATCGTGATCACCCACCCCAATTGTCCGATGGGGCAATCTTTCGGGTAGGCACCAATCGCACCTCCGCTGAGCTGCGACGCCGCGTTGACCAAAGCCGGAATCGCGGGACCAAGACTGATCGCACCCACGGCAATCATGCACCCGGCTCGCCAAACATCTCGACCGGACGACAACAACAATGATGTGACATCCCAGGTCGTTCCCAACGCGAAGAAAAGCAGCAACGGGACGAGAAGCAAACCTTCCGTTCCGGGCGTGCTGAATTTCGCGTCAACGAACAAGCATCCCAATGCGATCGCAATCAACACCGCTGCGCTGCGAAGCCGGTCGATCAACAATGAATGGGATCCTTGCGAAAAGTCAGATTCAAAATTGTCCGTGTGAGCCCCAAACGGCGAGCGTCATTCCAACGAACGATCACCGTGCGGCTCAAACAACTGCGACTCAAACATCAACGCCCAATACGCCAACGGCCAGGGCGTTGGTTCAATCAGCCAACCAAATCTTTAAGAGCCTGCAGGGCACCTTCGTAGTTTGGTTCTTCGGTAACTTCGGACACAACTTGCTTGTAAACCACTTTGCCTTCGGCATCCAAAACGATGACGGCGCGGCTCAGCAATTTCAGCTCTTCGATTTCGACTCCGTAGTCTTCACCGAATGCGTGTGTTTGGTAGTCGCTGGCGGTTCGCATTTGAACGTTTTCCGCACCGCAGAAACGCGCCTGAGCGAATGGCAAATCGCGGCTGACCGTCACGGCATTGATCTTGTCGCCCAATTCGCCCAACTGCTCGTTGAACTTCTTGGTTTGAGTCGCGCAAGTTGGCGTGTCCAAGCTGGGGACGATGCTGATCATCGAAGGTTTGCCCTTCAGATCAGCCAACTTCAATTCCTTCAAACCTTCGTGGGCGTAGTGCAGGCTGAAATCCGGAGCTGCCTGACCGATGGCCAATTCGCTGCCAGCGAGAGTCATCGGATTGCCTTTGAACGTGATCACACCACTTTGACTCATCGAAATTCACTTTGATTGAGAGAACAGGTCGGACGGGAAGTCGGCAGTATGCGCATCGCCGATCCGGTCGTGAACCCCGGGCGATGCGCCTGCTCGAAACACTCCACTCTGCCGTCAATTTGATGCTTCCAGCGACCGTGTCCATCAACGGCCAAAAAGATCAGCTGAATTCTTTGTGAATTTGGAGCAGTATCTGATGCAATGCACATGGATTCAGGTTGCAAAGTGCTCTCAGGAATGCGCAAATGGGACAATTCGGCTAGACGCAGGTTTCCCTAAACCCACAACGAGCTAGACTACGCAAAGCGGTGGTGGGATACGCCTAACCATCACGATGCCCCAACCAATATGGCGTTTGCATCGTGTGTTCGAATGGAACACACTGGTCGTGGCGACAAGTTCGTTGCGGTGATTTGCGTCCGGACGGGGTGCGCAGGAGTAATGGGATTTGCATGTAACGGCTGCGTATTTCAAGGTTCCTCGCACTCCCTCCGGGCGCAACTCGCTTCTACAATGTCGCAACGCTTTCTCTGACCGCAATTTCGGTCCAGCGCGGCAATCAACTCACTCGTGAATTCTCTTCGCGATGAGTCGCTGAATCGACGCTCAAAACAGGGTTGGATCCCTCTTCGTTGCCACTATGACCAATCAATCCACCACGGCGATTGTCCTGCGAACGGTGGACTTCAGCGAAACCAGCCTGATTGTGACGTTGCTGACCAAGGATCTGGGCCGAATCTCGGCACTGGCAAAGGGTGCACGCAGACTCAAAGGACCGTTTGAGGGATCACTCGATCTGCTTTCCGTTTGCGCGATCACGCTGATCGACAAACCAGGCGATACGCTGGACTTACTGACCGAATCCAAACTTCGCCGACGTTTTCGCGGCGCCCAACGATCCTTGGAACGTCTGCATGCCGGTTACTACATCGCGGAAATGCTTCGGCTGCTGGTCGACGACGATGACCCGCACCGCGAATTGTTCGACATGACGCTGTCGGCAATGGGGATGATCGATGGCGAAGGCGATGTCGCAAGAACGTTGCTAGCGTTTGATGCACAATGCCTGCGGTTGCTGGGACATGCACCCGCGACGCGGCGCTGCACCGTATGCGGACGCGATGCCGAACGGAGCCGCCGGCGAGCTTCGTTTTCGTTGGTCGGTGGCGGTGTCGTGTGTGAAAACTGCCGCCCGTCGCAAAGTCACTTGATGACGGCCAGCTGGGATGCTCTGGACGCGCTGCGTGAGCTGGCCAGCGATCCCGAGTCGCCGCCCTCAACCGCCGAGGAGAACGCGGACAATCCCAGCCAACCGCCGCCGACCTCTTTCCCGATCGGCCGCCTGTTTCCCGCGATGACTCCTGCGATCTATCGAGACCTTCGGGGACTGCTCAATCGCACCCTGGAATCGCTGGCCGGCCAGAAGCCTCGAATGCAACCATTCCTGCCTGACAAGCTCGATTCGCTCTAGCGTTGTGACGTCCAGGTTGAGTATCTCCAACGAGTCATTTCGAACTTGACCGAAGGAAGTTGCTCGTGACGTCTTGCCGTTCGCTTTTATTCGCCGCTGCTGTCTGTGCCTGCCCAGTGCTGGTGCCAGATTCCCTGTATGCCCAAACGGGATTTTGGGATTCCACCAAAGACACCACCGACCGTGCCATGCGGTTCCTCACCATGCGTGAGCAACCCAACGCGGAACGAGCCCGTGATTTGTACCAGGAAGCCGATCAGCTGTTTCGTGCCGCCGCCGCTCGCGTCAATCAAACGCAACGAGACGGCGAAGCCGAAGGCACCGAAAAGAAAGACTTTGCTCGCGCCGCGAAATTGTTCGCTCGAGCCGCCGACGCACAACCCGGCACCGCGCTCGCTCAAGACGCGATGTTCATGCAAGCGGAAAGCCTGTTCTTTTCCGATCAATTGCCCGACGCAGCGGACGTTTACGAACGTTTGAACAAAGAATTCCCCAACAACCGCCACGTTGACCAGGCGGCCGCTCGAGCCTTTGCGATCTCCCAGTACTGGATCGACACAGAAGTCGCGACCCAAGACGACTGGTTCAAGTTCAACCTCTTCGATGCCAGCCGACCTCGACTGGACGCCGAAGGCCACGCCGTTCGCGTGCTGGACCAAATTCGCTACGACAACCCGACCGGACGACTGGCCGACGATGCAACGATGGCCGCCGCGGTGGAATACATGCGACAAGGCGATTTCGAAACCGCTGACGAGTTCCTCACCGACCTTCGCGAAACGTTTCCCGAGAGCGACCACTTCTTCAACGCTCACCTGATGGGCATCCGCTGCAAACTCGAAGTTTTCGCGGGCCCCAAGTACAGCGGTTTGATGCTGGAAGAAGCCGACAAACTCGTCCGCCAAACTCGCGAACGTTTTCCCGATCGCTTGCAAGATCCTGAGACATCCGAAATGGTCGCCCGAGCCGCCGCCGAAGTCGCCTTCCGCCGAGCTGAAAAGCTGAACGACCGAGCGATCTATCGCGAGAAGCGATCCGAATACGGAGCCGCTCGATTGCACTACCAAAAGATTCTGCGTGACTACCCCAGCACACCGTTCGCTGAACGTGCTCGCGAACGTCTGGAAGCGATCACGAGTTATCCCGATGTGCCCGCCGAACGTGTCTCGGCAACGTTGCTGAAACGGATCTTCCCAGACAGCCGGCGCTCGACACCTCTGGAAACCAAGTTCAATTCACCGACCGGCGAACGCAGCGAGTCGATCTACCGATGAGCCTTCGACCGCAACGCCGATACACGATCGCCTTGCTAAGTCTCTTCGCGACCATTTTCGCGGGATGCCTGGTCGGATGCGCGCCGTATCAACTCGGCAATGCCTCGTTGTTCCCGCAGAACATCCGCACGGTGCACGTGCCCATCATTCGCAACGCAACATTTCGTGAAGACCTTGGCGTTCGCCTGACCGAGGCACTCACAAAAGAAATCGAACTGCGAACACCGTACAAGGTCACCGCCGATCCGCTTGCTGACACCGTGCTGCGTTGCGAAGTCATCGACGAAACCAAACGCGTGCTGACCGAGAACGATGCCGACTACGTGCGAGCCCTCGACGCGGCGGTCCAGGTCCGAGCCTCCTGGTCAGACCGACATGGCCGACTGCTGATGAAGAACTCGATCGTGCCGACCGACGATCTGACAATCTTGTTCAGCCAAGACGAACGCTTCGTCCCCGAAGCCGGCCAGTCGATCGACACCGCAACTCAAAAGGCACTCGAGGACTTGGCAAACCGCATCGTCAGCCAGATGGAAGCCCGCTGGTAATGCGAGCTCGCGGATCAAACCGCCAACCACCACGCTCCGATGGCCATCCACACCGGGATCAACACGATCCCGAGCAACGAAGTCGACAAGACAACCCGAAGAGCCGTCGCCGTGTCGCCTTCATAGAGCCTTGTCAAAACAATTGGGAACACCGCCGATGGCATCGCGGCTTCCAACAACAGCACCTGCTTCAAATCCGTCGCGGTGACCGTCACCGATGCGATCCCGAGCATCACGATCGGCATGAAGAGCTGACGGAAACCAACCGCCAACCCGATCACGGGTGCGGAACCGGTCCAGTCCGCTGCTCGCAAGAAATCGACCAGAATCGCACCGCTGAGCAACAACCCAAGTGGGATCGAACTGGATGCCAACAACCCGACCGATCGCATCACCGAAGTCGGAATCAACGTTTCCGCTCCCGTTGCTCGAATCGACAGAGCAACAATGACTGCGATCAAGGGAGCACTGGTGGCAACCGGGCTGACTCGTTCCCAATTTCGACGCCAAGCACTCTGCTGCTCCTTCGGACGCTTCTTCCCGTTGCTGCCGGTAACGATCGCCACACCGACGCTCCAAAGCGAAATGTCGACGCCGACGTTGTGCAGAATCATCTCGACTTCCGCGTTCGGATAAGTGATCTGTGCCAGCGGCAATGGGATGTACCCGTAATTGCAGATCCCGGCACAAAGAGCGAACGCACGTTGCTGGGCATCCGTTTTCAAACCCACGAACGGCCCAATCGTTTTCGCGGCGTACCAAGCGGCCAGAAAACCAAACGTGGTGATTGTGAACCCGAGCACCGGCGGCAGCCACGCGGACGCGAGCGAATCCAATGTCGAATCGCCCAGAATCCGATCCAGAAACAAACAAGGCAGCAACACTTTCGCGGTCAGCTTGGCCAGCGAAACGTCGGCCTGGTGCGTCAGCCAATGCTGGATCCGGCACAGCGCACCGACGCCCATGACGAGAAAAACGCCCAGCACGCTGCTGATGATGACGGCGAAAGCTTCCGGGTCCATCAACATGTGCGAGCTCCCTCGCATCGGTCGTCTAGAGCCACCGTTTTCGCGTTTCGACTTGCCACGCCGGTGCCGGGTTTCGTATCTGTGATGCGATGGAAACCGTGTCGATCCAAGCGAAACATTATTGGACGTGCCTGTGGCCGGGTATGTCGGAATTGTGGTGGCGCGGACGATTGTCAGCCCTGCCCACCGCCGTCGCGTTTGCCGCGGTCGTCAACGCATTGCTGATCGCCAAATTCATCTATCCCGGCTGGTTGTCCGGGGCACTGGTCGCGCTGGCCTGCTGGATCGCCGTCGCCGCCTGGGTCGTGCTGACGGTTCGTTCGTTCCGCGAATTGCCATTGCTGCTGGCGCCACGACAAGTCAGCGATCAACCAGACCGCTTCGCCGAGGCACAGCTCGCCTATTTAACGGGCAACTACGCGTTGGCAGAAGAGGCGTTGACAGCAGGATTGTCAATCGAACCGCGTGATCCGCCCGCATTGTTGCTCCTCGCCGCCGTGCTGAGACACACCGGGCGACTGAACGCCGCTGATGCCTTGCTGACTGAAATTCCAAAATTAGAAGCCGCCGCCGCTTGGAACCTAGAATGGGAAAGCGAGCGAGCCCGACTAGAACGCGACCTCGATTCCCGAGGCGAATTGCAGAACGACGCGGAATCTGAACACGAACCGCCTGAGAACGCCGAGGAAACCAACGCCAGCCCATCGCTCGCCGCCTCAGAAGAAGAACCAGAAACCGAAACCACTGAACCAAACCCCACCGCTATCGCCGAAGATTCCGACAACGGCGAAGCGAACACGGACGACGCCGAAGAATCCGAACCGGCGACGCTCTCGATCGACACGGCACTGCAGTCGTTCTCATCCGGCGAGGATGACGACCTCGACGACGAGCGGCCAAATTCTGGCTATTCAGAAGCGGCCTGATCTCGATTCAGCGTTCTTCGCGGAGACGCGTTCGCTCGATAAAATCAGAGCATGAATGCATCCTCCGCTCGCCGATATCTTCCATCTCACAAAACACCTCACGCCAAAGGTCACTTCAAACGGCCGCGACACACGGGTGTGTCTTTGGTGGAAGTCATCGTGGTGGTGTTCATCCTCGTCATCCTGTTGGCTCTGTCGATTCCGTTTGTTCGTAACATGCGCGAGCTAACGCGACGCAGCAATTGCGACCAGAATTTGATCCGCCTGGGTCTAGCGATGCAGGCCTACTCGACCGATAACGCCCACCTGCCATCGGGAACCGCATCGTACAACGCGACCTTCCGGTTTTGGCCCGAAGTCCCATCACCGGCCGAACCCAACGCCGATGCTTCGCCAGTCGATCTTGCCATTGTCAGCGAGCCCGAAGGCTATCACCACAACTGGGCATTGGCATCGCTTCCGTACGTCGATCAAGTCGGCCTGTCCCAATCGATCGACACGACATCCAGCATCTACTCCGAATCCAATCGCCTGATTCGCGAAACGATGATCCCGGTCTTCCGTTGCCCATCGGATGATTCGTTGCCCACAAACGCGAGCTACGCGGGACTGCATCATTCCGCAGCCAACCCAATCAGCGCATCCAACAACGGACTGATGTTCCTCAACGGTTGGGTTCGCCCAGAAGAAGTCCCTGACGGAATGTCCTCGACGATCTTGTTTGGCGAAAAGCTTTCCTTCGCCGGAGAACTTGGATGGTGCAGCGGCACGCGGGCAACGCTTCGCAACGCCGGGCATGCGATCAACGCAATCCCGCAATCGGATCAACTGGAGAACCCGAGTTTCGTGGGCGGTTTAGGAAGCCGACATTTTGGTGGAGCCAGCGTTATCAAGGGCGATGGAGCGGTAACGTTTATCTCGGAAACGATCGACCAAAAGCTGTTTCAATCGATGGTCAATCGCAACGACCAACTGGTACTCGCTTCCGATGCAGTGATCTCCGAGTGAACGCAAACAAGCCAGCTCAATCGCTCTGCAAGCCAACCGCTTGTCGACTGCCAAACCTTAACCGAGGTCTTTTTCCCACTGACGACCTTGCTCGTCTTCGGTGAACTTCAGCGTTGCAAACTGCCCCTTCAGCTTCACCGCGTTGGAATCAATCGTCGTTTCGACCGTGAAGATCTGGCGATTCGCGAGTGACTGCACGATTGACGAAACCAAAAACTGCTCATGCGTCGACAATTCGCGTTCGGCCATCGATGTCACAAACCCCTTCTTGGGCTGCGGTGCGGGAAAACCATTCAGCTCAACCGGATGCATCAAACGCAGCGACAGAATCGATCGAGCCCCGTCCATGACTTGGCCCTCCGGATCACCCACCCAAAGATCGATCGCGGCAAGTTGCTCGTTGGTTTGGTGATCGACCAAAACATTGCGTTCCATGTCGAAGTGACTCATCGCGACCGCCGTGCGATGGTTCAGTGGCAACATCGGCAAACGATCAATCCGCGTCGAGCGACGTAACTGCAAAAACTCACGATTGACCGGCGGGCGATAAGTCGATGTGTTCACAATCAAACGCTGCAGACTCCGTGCAACACGGAATCCATGCCGGGACAACAACGACGCCACACGTGCGTCCGTCACGGGAACTCCCAATCCATGACCGATCGGCGGCAATCCGCCATAACCATTCCGAGCATCGCGAACGGGTCCGACACAGATTCGTTTTACCCCCGCGTCCGCGGCACGTTGCATGGTTTCGATCAACAACGAATCGCACATCGACAACCCGGCTTCACCGGCAAAGCAAATTGCGGCGACCAACGAAGTCGGCACCGCATCCACTTCGGGTACTTCCGCGATGGCTGCGGGTGAATCGCTTTCCAACAACTCAGGCGGCGGCGATTGCCAATCATCGGAAAACTGATGGCACCACGCCACCACTTCACCATCCGCTTCGGCAACCAAGAGACTGCCAGGATCAAAAAACGTCCGCGATAGCACGGCTCGTTCCAGGATCGAAACGCTGACCGGCGGGATCTGACCGGCGGTCTCCCAGTGACGCATCCAAACGTCAAACAGGCCGGGAAGATCAGAGTTTCGAAACGGACGGATGTTCGCCATGAGGGTAAAACACGGTGCAATGAAAACGAAATAGGTCGGCGGTTCATCCTACCGCGAAATCGCTTTCATGTGTCCCACACACCAGCCTCATCGCGCCCGATTGCGGGCACTACTTTTCGAGTTGCTCCATCACCCGGCGAGCGATCACCTGAATCGCTTCCAAAGGCAACTCTGACGAACCAGTCATCTTGGCTTGTGTGGAGCGAACCATCGCATCGATCTCTCGTTCCGCGGTCAAGATCAACGCTTTTTGCTTATCCGACAACGGAACGCGGCCTCGACCAAGATCCCAGCCACGGGCTCGCGCGCCCGCACGGAATCCTTCCGGGAATTCCCCAAGACCGATCATGGCGTCGAACAGCGGCAGCAACATGTACTGTAGCTCCATCGCCAATTTGTGATCACC
Organism: Rhodopirellula sp. UBA1907; assembly: GCF_002337565.1. NCBI lineage: Bacteria > Pseudomonadati > Planctomycetota > Planctomycetia > Pirellulales > Pirellulaceae > Rhodopirellula > Rhodopirellula sp. UBA1907. Next base: position 109,645 of record NZ_DDGH01000003.1, read on the forward strand.
ATCGGCACAAGCCCGATGGATCGCACGAGTCAGCTCAGGCAAAACGCCGCTCGTCGCGTTCGTTCCACCATCCGCTCCCGCGATCAGCATGGGAGCCAACGCCGCATCCCACCCGGTCAGGAACGAGAAATCATCTCGCATCGGCCGGATCGCGGCCATCATTCGCATCAAGTTCGGCAGATCACCGGAGCTGTCCTTCAGCCCAATGATTCGCGGATACTCTTCCGCCAATCGGATCACCACATCGACTTCGATTGGCGACGCAAACATCGGAATGTTGTACAGAGTCACGTCGACGCGCACGTCGCGAGCGATGTGGGCGTAATAGGCGTGAACGCCTTCGCTGCTGATCGGATAGTAAAACGGTGCGACGATCGCGACCGCTCGAACCCCCATGTCACCATAGGCGTTGCAGGCTTCGATCGTTTCTTCGACGTTCGCCTCCGCCGCGCCCGCCAGCACGGGAACCCGGCCGGCGGCTTGATCGACAACGATCCGAACGATTCGGCGGCGTTCCTCCGCCGTGAAGCGAACGAACTCACCCGTGCTGCCATTGGGATACAAACCATCCACGCCATGGTCGATCAACCAATCGACGTACCCACGCAGCTTGTCTTCATCAACGCGTCCCCGGTCATCCACCGGCGTGATGTTGGGAGTCAAAATGCCGGAGATGCGTCGATTCATGCTGAGTGTCAGTTCGGAGAGGAAGGAGCCAACCCCAACAGTTCATGGAGTCGGTCAGGAGGCTGATAGCCTACTCGGTGAGCGATCACTTTGCCGCGCGGAACGGCCAACAATGTCGTCGGATAAGTGGTCACGGGAATCCGAGCCAGAATATTCGGATTGGTATCGGGTCGCAGAATGATCGGCACAAAACCGTTGGCGAGTCGAGACCGAATGCTCGCGTCGCACAACGTGTTTTGTTTCATCGCGTCGCAGAACCGGCAATCTTCCGACGTGATGAAGATCAGCATCGGTCGTCCGGAACGCCGAGCGGCCGCCCATCCCGATTCGAAATCGTTGTGCCACATTGGCGTGTCGGCCGAAACGAGTTCGGTGGCACTCGATCGAGTTGCCTTCGCCGCCGACAAACTCGAGACCACCTTGCCGATGATTGGCACCTCGGCGTCCGCGGTGGATGTGAAGAGCCCGATGAATGCGGCCAACGCCGCTGCCCGCCATCCAAAGCTGGACTGAAAAAGAAAAGAATTGCATCGACCGATGCAAGGCAGAACCGATTGGCGATCATCGCCGGTTCCACAAATCAGGTTGCTTCCCGCAACCACTGACTGAGCCATGAGATTTCCCCTCGTAAGGCAAAGACACAACCCTCACAGCGAAAAGACGGAAGCCATGAGGACCTAGAACGGTCGAAACCTATGCGTCTGAAAATGGCCCCACAAGAGTCAAAAAGTAGCGATCGGGCAATTTGCGCAGTTTTTATGACGACAGTCTTTAAAACGCTCGATCGTCGCCCCTCCATGGGAAACGGCCCCCACCCTCAAGCGATGAATCCACCCGTAAACGGATAGACAAACGACCACCGATGACCGCCCGTCGAAGATCCGGCGACTCCGATCGACACTTGATCCGCGGCGTATGTCGATGAACGACTCACGCGGTTCCCGGCGCCTACTTGGACCGCTGATAGATCGCGGTGAGCAGCGACTCGGTGTCTTTGAATTTCTTGCCAGTTGCCAACGTTTCGTCGATCAACTTGCGAGCATCCGACTCCGAGTGCCCCAGCGTGACCAATGCGTCGTAGGTGTCTGAAACAATCGGCGATTCAACTTCCATCGCATCGGCAACTTCTTCGCCAGCCACCATCAACGCGAACCGGGGCATCTTGCGACGCAGTTTCGCGATGACTTTTTCACTGGTAGCTGGTCCGATGCCAGGAAGCGCCGACAAAGTTTTCGCGTCTTGCTCTTCGATCAAAACGGCCAACTCTTTCACCGGTCGAACCATCGCCCGAAGAGCCTTCTTCACGCCAACACCGTCGACGCTGCAGAACAGGTCAAAGAACTGTCGCTCGGGAAGCGTCGAGAACCCGATCAATCGTGGAGTGAGGCGTCCGCCTTGTGCGTTGCCCTCGATGTAGTCCAGCGTGTGCAGCCGAACTTCGTTGCCGATTTGGTTTTGCAACTGCCGGCGAGTGTAATCGCCCACGTAGACTTCATAGTCAAACGGGGCCGCCTGGATGATGACACTGATCTCGCCCACTTGGACCAGTTTGCCAGCAATCGAAACGATCATGAGGAGACAGATTCAGGATTGGAGTGATACTTGAACAACCGATCCAGAACACCGTTGATGAACCGTGGGCTGTTTTCGCCGCCGTAGCGTTTCGCCAAGGTCAACGCCTCGGAAATCGCAACTTGGCCGGGCGTTCCACTGTAAAGAATCTCGTAGGCACCCAATCGCAACACGTTGCGATCCGTCACCGGCATGCGGTGCAGGGCCCAGTTGGTGGAAAGCTTGGTGAGCTTCGCGTCGATGTCATCTCGACGCGCCATCGTGCCATCCAAGAGCTCAGCCGCAAAATCCGTGAGGACCTTTCGACCTTGCAAACGGGAGCGGATGAATTTGCGTGACGTGGCTGCATCACGCCAATCATTCAGATCGGCTTCGTAGAGAAGCTGCAGGACTATTTCGCGGGCGCGTCGACGTGTGGACATGCGAGCGATCATCCCGCAGGCACCTCAGAAGTGTCAACTAGGCCATGGCAAAAATTGGCCATGACAAAAAGCCGGCACGCTTCGATGAAGCGAGCCGGCTTTTGATGATTCGTCTGAGTAATCGAGCAAGTTCGATTACGCTTGGAACGAGCTTCCGCAACCGCAGCTTTTGACCGCGTTCGGGTTGTTGAACGTGAAGCCCTGTTTTTCGAGGCTGTCGTACCAATCGACTTCGGTGCCGTCGAGGTACAACGAGCTCTTCTTGTCGACCACGACGCTGACACCGTGGCAGTCGTACTTCGAATCAGCCTTCATGTCGAAGCTGTCGTCGAAGTTCAGCGTGTAGTTGAATCCGCTGCAGCCACCGCCGGCGACACCAATCCGCAATAGCATCGAATCGTCGAAGTTGTGTTCCTTGCGAAAACGCATGACTTCTTCGGCCGCGCGCTCAGTCAATTTGATTGCCATCGTTCGGATGATCCTCGTGAATGGATGGACAGTTGTTTGAAGTTAGGTCCGAGTCGGAACTGCACAGAACGAGTTGTTCGAACCTGTTCCATTGACATACCAGTCAATGACCATGTTCGTTCACCGCCCGCAGCCATGCAAATCGTTTCAACAATGCAAACGGCTTGCCAATGCCAAAACCAGTCAACTTGGCAGTTTTTGCACCAATCGGCCCACTACTTAGTGATTGACGATTGTACCCGCAGCCCAGCCAAATCAACAACCTCTTTTCGCAGCGAAGGAGTGTCCGGTTCATTTTGATTCCGAATGTGCAGGATCTGAAAGCAGTTACCAAATAACGGGTTGCTAGCATTCACCACCGTGTTTCCCGCCATTTTTGACATTGCCGCACATCCCGGGAATCGTTGGCAAACGTTTCGGCCGGGTGAAATCTGTCCGTCAAGAATTGAAATTTTGGCCCGCAACCTGCTCGCCCGGTAAAATGCTCCACGGCAGGCGGAGATTCGCTGAGATCGATCACAGCGAGTCTTTTCGCGTGTCCTTTTCTCTTCTATCGCACCGTCAGGTGATCTCTATGTCCGATTCTCTCGCCAGCCGCACTGGTCGCGGCGCAGCGGCCACGCGCCGCTCTTTTTTGAAACGCTCATCGCTCGCCGCAGCATCCGTGATGGTGGTCTCACCGCACGTGTTGGGTGGTCCTGGAAAAACGCCACCGAGCGACCAATTTCGATTCGCTCAGATTGGCGTCGGCGGCCAGGGAGCTCGCGACGTCCGCCGGATGATCCACGCCGGAGGAACCCCCGTCGCCCTGTGTGATGTCGACGTCCAACGGGCGGGCAAAACATTCTGCCAGCATCCCGATGTCGAACGTTTCACCGACTATCGAGTCATGCTGGATGAATTTGACAAGGAATTTGACGCGGTCGTCATCAGCACGCCCGACCACACCCACGCCACAGTCGGCTTGGCCGCGATCCATCACGGCAAACATGTTTACATGCAGTGCCCGATGGCTCGCACCTTTGACGAAGTCCACCGCTTGAAATCGGCTGCAGAGCAATCCGGGTTGGCGATTCAAATGGGCAACCAGGGTCACTCCAGCCTGCACATGCGAGCCTTCCAGGACTTCATTGAGCGGGGTGAGATTGGCGAAATCGAATCCGTGCATTGCTGGACGGATCGCCCCGAGTGGCCACAAGGCATGACGTCGGTACCAACATCGACAACCGCTCCGATCTCCCTCGACTGGGACCTGTGGCTCGGCCCCGTCGCGGATCGCCCGTTCTGCAAAGGCTACCTGCCCGTTACTTGGCGAGGATGGTGGGACTTCGGCACCGGTGCACTTGGTGACATGGGTTGCCACCTGCTCGATCCAGCTTTCACGACCATGGGTTTGCAACTGCCTCGCCGAATCACAGCGGACTGCGAAACCGCCACGTCGATCGCCTATCCGGTTTGGTCTCAAATCGAAATGGAATTTGACGGGACTGATGTATGCCCCGATGGGTTGAAGCTGACTTGGTACGACGGTGGCAAACAACCCGAGACGCCGACCATCATCGCCGATGAAAGTGTTGGCGAACCTGGCTATTCGGCGGGTGGAAGCGGATGCATGATCGTTGGCAAGAAGATGACGTTGGTCGGTTCGACGCTTTCTGGCGAACCAGACCAAATGCCACAAATCGTCGCCGTTGCCAGCGAAGACGACAACGAACTCGCCGAAGCACGGCAAGCCGGACGAAAACGCATGGAACAACTCTCCGCGGAAAACAAAGAGACCTCGAAGTCGCACTACGAAGGTTGGATTCAAGCTACCCGAGAAGGCAAGTCGGATTCATTGACCAGCGATTTGCAGATCGCCGGAACGATGACGCAGTCAGCACTTCTCGGCTGCATCGCAACTCGCTACCCCGGTCAAACATTGACCTGGGACAACGAGAAGCACCAGTTCGCTGGCTCCAACGAAGCCAACTCGTTCCTAAGCTTCGAACCACGCGAAGGCTATCTCTACGAAGCCTGACATCGACTTAGACTTAATTCGAACAACCTGTGGCACGGTGGTACCCACCGTGAAATCGCACTCGTCTCGGTGGGGGACCACCGAGCTACAGGTTTTCAGGTTTTGGGGACGATGCAGACGGCCTCGCGTTACGACTTTTTCTTCAGCCCCATCAGATATTCCACCATGTCGACCAAACCTTGTTGGTCGGTGGTGTGATGCAAGTTCTCCGGCATGATCGACTTCTCGCTCTTTTTCACGTCGACGATGTCGTCTTGGTCGAACTCCAAATCGATCGCTTCCGCCGTTCGCAGGACAAGCTTATCGTCGGTCTCGGATACCAGAACACCGTTCACAACACGGCCATCTTCGGTCAAAGCAATCATGTTCTCGTAGTTGTGACTGATGCCGGCACTGGGTGCCAAGATCGACGTGAACATCGCTTCGCGAGAAAGCTTCGACCCAATCTCGGACAAGTCCGGGCCGACTTGTTTTCCAAACCCATCGACGATGTGGCAGTTCGCACAAGTCGCGACGCCACGAAAGATTGCCATCCCCTTCTTTGAGTCGCCACTCAGACGCACCAATTCGTCCAGCGGTGGAAGAGGCTTGCTGTCCGCCGCGGCGGGTTGTGGCAACAACTCCTTCGCACGTTTCGCGATTTCTTCGTTGGCGTTGCGCCCGAGCAAACCACCAGCCAACAAATGAGTGTCGGCGGGAAGCTCTTTCGCTTCCGTCATTTTCAGCAGTTCTCTCGCACCACCATCGGATTTTGCCAACGCTCGCACGGAAGCACTTCGCAATCCGTAGTCCATCTCCGGGTCGCCTGCGGTCTTTGCCAACAAACCAATCGCACGTCCATTGCCGAGCGACCCAAGCAGCGACACCACGCGCCCGAGCTGGCCATGATCGTACGTTGAGTCTTTGTTCAAGATGCTAACGAACCGGTTCCATCCGTCCTTTCGCTTCAACAGCAAACGCAACGCGGAAAGCGATAGATTGTCATCGCCTTGGCGAAGCATCGTTGCGATGAGCTGGTCATCCATGTCGCGAATTTCAAATTGGTCGACCAGCTCGACAAAGTCCGGTTCACCGGCGCGACTACGGATGTAGTCGGTGATCGCCATTTGTGTCTTAGGAAATTTCACGGGATCGAAGTCAGGCATCCGCTTCACCGTTCGAACCAATACCTGTGGATCAACTTCTTTGCCGCTGTTTTCATCAGGCAACAACTGGCGAAGAACCAACCCACGAACGGCATCGGGATGGTATTCCAGCGACCGGAAATAACGTTTGGTTTCGTCACTAGGCATTCCACCAGCCAACAACTCGACCATCTTGGCCGCCGCATCATCGGTACGCAGACGCCAAACCAAATCGCGTCCCGCGGGCGTGTTCCAATTACCTCCGTTGGCCTTCATCCAAGACGCAAAGCACTCCGCGGCTCGCAGATCACTTCCGATGCCAAGAGCTTCCAACATCCAGCGATCCTCACCGTCGTACTGCTGAGCAAGCTTTGCCCAGACGCTCGGCATCGCATCGGATTCATCAAACCGCAACGCGACAGCCAGCTCACGCCGGACTGCGGACGATGAATCGCTCGCCGCATCACCACAAACATTCGCGACGGAAAGCCCAAGTTGCTTGCACAGCCGAATCGCGGTGCAACGAATGTTGGCGTCGTCATCGCCGCGAGCCTTGTCAACGTACTTCCGACCTTGCCCTTCGATCTTGCCGAGCAACCACAAAGCACGAGCCCGATAGCGTGGGTTATCGTCTTGGTAGAGCGAAAGCAAAGCGGGCTCTGCATCTGTACCCATCGAGTGCAGCTTTTGCCAAGCGAGATACCGTACCGAACGGTTTGGACTTTTCAACGCCGCGATGGCTCCGTCGACCGACGACAAATCAAACTTCGGCACCGAGTACTTCACGCCCGGCGGTGCCACACGGAAAAGTCGCCCACGATCGCTGTCTTTTTGATGGTGTCCACCAACGCCGGGGTCATACCAATCGGTCACAAACAACGATCCATCGGGAGCCACGCAAACGTCGGCGGGGCGAAACCAGTTGTCAGTCGTGCCGGTAATCAAGGGTTCGATGGTGGCTGAGTATCCCGCACCATCCGGCTTCATCGGATAAGCCCTCACGACGTTGGGCCCCGGGTCGCAGTGGATGACTTCGTCCCAGAAACGTTTTGGCAACAAACGGCCTTCGTACATGCAAATACCGCTGGGCGATCCTGCCCCGGTTTGCAAAACATTGGGAACCACACCGGGGTCGTTCAGGTGCCAGTGTTGCAGCGGGATCTCATCTTCCAAGTTGATCCGATCGGCTCGCCAAGACGCACCGGTTTGTTCGTCTTTGTACCCGTAGTTACCTTGCTCCATCACAAAGTTGATACGAGTCCCACGGTTGCCATCATCGTCATTGTCGCTCTGCCACAACGCGCCGAACGAGTCGACCGTGGTTTCCCAGTTGTTGCGGAAGTTGTGAGCCAACACTTCAAAGTTGGAACCATCCAGATCACATCGAAAGGGCATCCCGCCAAACAGAGGCTTGCCATCGTCGACAACTGCTCGACCATGAATGTCGACCACCGTTTCACCGTTTGCATCTTTGACCTGCATCCCGGTGTTGCCGAAATTCCAATACAGCTTTCCGTCGTCACCGAACAAAAATGAGTGTGCGGAGTGATCATGTTGCGGCTGTCCCGTTTCGGTGAACAACGCAACCTTTGAATCAGGAACATCGTCACCGTCGGTGTCAGTGAACTTCCAAATCGTCGGCGAAGCGGAAACGATGACTTCGTTTCCGAGCACACAAATCCCCATCGCCGAATCGATGTCACCGCCTTGGTAGTAGGTGTGAACGTGATCGAGTTTGCCGTCGCCGGTGGTGTCTTCCAAAATCAGAATCCGATCGCCTTCCGGACGCGCCCCTTGGTTGCGGCGATAGTTCATGACATCGCAAACCCAAACGCGGCCGCGATGATCGATGTCGAGATTGGTCAAGCTGGACAGATCCGGCTCGCTTCCCATCAACGTCACTTCCAATCCTTCGGCCACCTCCAATCCCGCGACGGCTTGCTCTGGCAAACGCTGTTGATCGACCGATTTTGCATCGACTTCGTTCAAATTGTCGGGAGCGGCCCCGGCATAAATGGCAAAGCGAACGCTGGTGTTGCTTCCGTTTTGTTGGTTCGTGCCACCACTTTCCAATGCACCGGTGACGGTGAATTTGTCAAAGCCCGGCGGAACGTCAAATTCGATCACGCTGGGAGCATGCGTCCCAATCGATGTCTTGCCCGCAGGCTGGTTTTGAACCAGCACCGGACCGCCGGAACAGTTGGCATTCTTTCGAACGTCGCCCCACCCCGCTCGTGCGGTCACCCAACCTTGTTCGACCAAGTCCAACGTTCCCTTTGCACCATGCAAGGTCGGATCCAACCAAGCCACATGGTCGCAGGAATAGTCGTTGCCTCCTTCGCTGACCACCAAGAACAATTTGCGTCTGGCAATTTCATCGACTCCGCCCAAGTCCACTTCGATCCAAACGCGATGGTCAGGCGTCGCGGTTGTCACCAGTGGGCTGACGTGAAGCAGTTTGGGTGCAACCGCTGAAGTCGACTCGTTTGACGGTTGCTTCTTCTTGCTACCGTCCTTTGACTCCTTTTCCATATTCAACGGAATTTTGAATTCCTTGGCGACTGATTTCAGATCAAAATCCTTCGGCGGATCGAAGTCTTGATCTGCCATCAACTGTTTCGCTGGGATTGGTTTGAGCGAACCGGCTTCCTTTGACGGGTCGTCGCCAGCAGTCCAACGAATCGCATTGGTCACCAATCGACGTACGGGAACGTGCGACCAATTCCAATGATGGTGTCCGCCGGTGAAGCCAAAGCTGCGACCGCCGATCTCGGGTTCATAAGCCCAAGCGACCGTCTGCAGTTCACCCGCCGCAACCGACTTGCGAGCGTGCGGGTTGCCGGTGTGGGCACTATCCGGACGCCGCATCGTTGACTCGGGGGCAACCGCCTGCAGGATCGGAGTCAGCTTGCCTTTGTCCGAAAAACGCAAGTGAAAGTACCACTCGTCATTGGTCGAGAACGAATCCACACCGTGCGTGATAGGATGCTCAGGCAACGAATCAAAATTCGCGATCCAGTGCGGATTGACGCTGTAGTGAATTTCAAAGTGCCCGCCCAACAACTCGACCATGTCATCGCCGGATTCACCGGGCGACATCTCAGTTGCGTAGTGCAAACAAACCAAACCACCGCCGCGTTTTAACAACGCTCGCAATTCATCGCGATGATTGAATGCAACGTGTCGACCTTGTCCGTCGCTGTAAAGAACGACACTGTCGGCCGATTCCACCCTGGACGCGTCGCTTGGCCAACCACGCACGACTTCGGTTTTGAGATTCGGGTTGGCTTCCAACAAGGATTGCTCGAGAACCTTCAACCCGGCGTAGTGCTCATGGGCCCCATAACCGTGGCTGGGTTTGCCCGCGATCAGCAGGATCGACTTCTCAGATCCATCGGCGGACTCGGCCGTGGTGGCCAACATATTCCAAGTGAGAATGGTGCACGCGAATGCGGCGACCCAGGACCACGAGGTGGTCGGCATGACATCATTTTTCATGGAAGCGGGAGAACCAAGGTTCCAGGTGGGAGGATTCCGGCGGGGCGAAACGACAACGGGGGCCGACGCGAAACTCGAATGAGGCGTCGAACAAGAGGTCCCCATTCCGCGGCAAGGATGATCGCTTCACCCTTCGCTCGGAACAAGAAAGCTCTGAGACCCGTTGTCATTCACTGACAGGGAATCCGATTGTAACCCAACAAGAAGTCCATGGAGTTGCGGTGCGATCGATTCGCATTCGAGTAACCAAACGAAATCGATCGGGACGTCCGCGGACCGGAACACTGAAATTCTGCTCCGGCGTCAGATTCGGACCGCAGTCTCTCAGCTGTAGAAGCAAAGGTACGCGGTGGGCTCGATCACTCGAACCTGAAACTTTTGATTGGCATCGATTCGGAACTCGGATCCGGCTGGGTACGCCCGATACCCAGGTTCGCCGGGTAGCTTGGCTTCCAACTTGCCCGAGACAATTTTCATCAGTTCTTTTTCGCTGGTTCCAAATTCGTAGTCGCCCACCAGCATCACGCCGGACGTCGCACGGCCTTCGCCATTTTCGAAGGCGATGGAAGTGACGTTGCCGTCGAAGTATTCGTTGACTTGCATGATGAGATCTCCGCGAAAGGGAACTTGGGACAGGAACGGCGAGGAAGATAATTCAACGCTCCCATATTCGCGAGCCACATTCCTGACCGGATTCGCTCACGACATTTTCGACAAACAGCCTGCGACGCGTTCGGCAACGTCCGGTGTCAGCAGGGCTCGATGGTCGATCACCAGCAGTGATTCACTCAGCGCGGCCGCGTTTTTTAGCGAAACCGGTTTGCTGCTTCGGCGATCACTCGTTCGATGCATCGCGCGGAATCCTTCACCGCAGGGCAACTCAATCGTTCGCAATTGCTGAATCACCTTCGCTCGAGTCTCCGCGTTTTTCGCGAGCACCGGAAACTTGTACGGAGCTCGAACCAAACTCGGGTCCTCGTCCCAAACCGCCGCACATCCGACCGAAGCCCAATCCAAGTCGCTCAATCGCTGGGCGTTTTGACACCGAATTCTGTTCAACTGACTCAGCCAATCCAATTGCGGCATCAACGCGGCGCATTGCAGCGGCGACATGGGAAACGTGTCGCTCGGCCGATCCACCATGCCTTTTAGTTTTTGATACTTGCCCTCGTACTCGGTCACCAACGCACCACCATTGCCGCACGTCAGAGGCTTGCTGCCACCAAAGCTGTATGTGGTCCATTCTGCGAAATAGCCGACCGGCACAAAAACCGTTGAGCCATCCGCGTTTTGTTTGATCCGTCCCGCCCCCATCGCCTGACAAGCGTCCTCGACCAAAAACCAGCGGCGTTGCCGGCACAACTCAGCAAGCCCTCCTGAATCGGCGAGCTGCCCATGCAAATGCGAAACCAGCAGAATGGACTCCGGCGGTGCCTGAATCTGCTGAATCGACTTGAGCGATGGCAAAATCCCCGTCGAAGTTCGGCCGCTCCGTGTCCCCGAAGTGGGCTGCGTGTCGCACAGCACCGGGCGACCACCCAGCAATTCGACGGTTCGAAAGTTGCCGGGGTAATCGTAAGCGGACAGAATCACCTGAGTCGCCTTGCTCCGCTTTGCACCGGCCGGGCCGACTCCTAGTGCTCGCAGTGCCAACTCGATCGCCGACGATCCCGATGGGCACAAACGGACTTGGGCGGTGCCCCCGAATGCCGTGATTCCTTCGGGTGCCGACCATTTCCCCGCCGCCAGACTCACCGAATTTCGGCATCGCTCGTAAACGCCGACCTGTTCACTTTTGGCCGCCGTGGTCTCGGGATACGTCCCCCACTGACCGTCTTCCAAGACTTCTGCGACCGATTTTTCGATCTGCCTGGTCAGTTTTGCGTGTTTTGGCGGCCAAGCCGGCCACCCATCGGAGGCAACGGCGAACGATTCTTCAGCGGGAAGATCCAAGGGATTCTCAGTGCTACGCAAAGGAGGATGGCGAGGCAAGTTAGGGCTGGGCTTGTGGCGATTTTTTTGCTTCCATATCATGCCGCATTGCGAAAGACGCAGGCAACCACCAGCCAGGACGGCTGGGGCCGCGTCAAGCTAGTGTCATCATCCCCGGAACCTCTGTCTTGTTGCCCTCTT
>NZ_DDGH01000003.1:121737-137552 GCF_002337565.1 Rhodopirellula sp. UBA1907
GTTCTTAACCGATCTACCGCGGCAGGCAAACTTGCTCGCCTTTCAGTTGCTGGCACAGGACGCAGCGCCCGCTGGAGAGTCGTCGATTCTACAGCGAATTCTCGATAACCCTCTGATTTTGCCTGTCGGCGTCGTGGCGATCTTCTACGTCACGTACTTCGGCCCGGAACGACGACGTCGTGCCGAGGAAGCAAAGATGATGTCTTCGATGGCCAAAAACGATCGCGTGGTCACAATCGGTGGTATCCACGGAACGATCGTTTCAGCAGCACCAGACAGTGAAACGGTGACGTTGAAGATCGACGAAAACGGTTCGACACGCATCAAAGTCAATCGGTCAGCCATCGTCAAAATCGTCGGCGAACCGAAAAACAAACCCGACAACGATTCGTCGGACTGACCTCTTCCCAAACCATCCTTCCCACAGCGACTGGTTTTGGTCGCAGCGGACACATCGCACCCGTACTTAGAAACCACGATGGATCTTTCGACTCTCCCCGATTTTTGCCAATCGATTTCGGCTCAGTGGCTCGCTCAAACCGACGCTGCCGTTGCCAACGAAGTCTCCAAGGGCATCAGCACCGGACAGTTCTTGACGCTGCTCAGCGCCGCAGCCGTCCTGATTCTGCCGTTCATTGCTGGCAACTTCTTGGCGAAATCCTTGAAGATGCCAACCTATGGCACTCGCTTCGGTTTCATCTTGCTTGCGATCACCGCCAGTGGCGTGACGCTCGCAAACAAGTTCCCCAGCCTCGGTATCGACCTGTCGGGCGGTACGATTCTGGTTTACGAACTGGACCCGGAAAAGCAAGCGGCTGGCGTCGAAGCTGGTGGACAACGCATCACCAGTGAAGATCTCGTGGCTCCGCTGACCCGCCGAATCAACCCCGCGGGCACGCAAGAAATCGTCATTCGCCCTTATGGTGAACAACAAATTGAGATCATCATTCCCGAGAAAGACCCTGACGCGGTCGATCGCATCAAGGGTTTGATCGAAGAGGCCGGACAGCTGCGTTTCGCGATTTTGGCCAACCAGTTTGACCACCAAACGCTGATCAACGAAGCGATCGAACAAGCCGAATCGACTCAGCCCGGCGTCGCGACCAAAGATATGGTCGGCTCACCAGAAGACTCGCTCTACGGCATCTGGGCTCGCATCGGATTCGAAGAAAAAGAAACCGATGGCATCCGCCCGATGCTCGTTCCAATCAGCGGTGCCTTGGCTCGCAACCCACGCACCGGCGCGATCCTCAACGTTCCACCCGAAGCCCGCGCGGGCGACGAAACCGTTTCGGTTGCAAGATGGTTGCAAACTCAAGACTTCGACAACATCGAAGTCCTAATGGTCATCAACCCCAAGCTGGACATCCTCGGTGAAGACCTCGCTTACGCCGCCAGCACTTTCGATGAAAAAGGTGCCCCCGCGGTTGCCTTCACTTTGACCGACATGGGTTCAGGCCGCTTCCGAGCCCTGACGACCAACAACGCTCCCGACGGTTCACGCACCCGCCAATTGGGCATCGTGCTGGATGATGAGCTGCTGTCGGCTCCTTCGATTCAAGAACCAATGAACAAGAACGGTCGCATCACGGGTAACTTCACCCGCGATCAAGTCGACTCGCTCGTTCAAATCCTGAAGGCCGGCCAGTTGCCAGCCACCGTGACCAAGCAACCCATCGCGGAAAACGAAGTTGGTGCGACCCTAGGTGCGGACACCCGGACCAAGGGCCTCTACTCGATCGCCATTTCGCTTGGCTTGGTGCTCGTCTTCATCTTGGTTTACTACCGCTTCGCCGGCGTCGTTGCCTGCATCGCGTTGGTCATGAACATGGCGATGATCTTGGCAACGATGGTCTTCATCAACCAACCATTGACCTTGCCCGGTTTGGCCGGCTTGGTTTTGACTGTCGGTATGTCTGTCGACGCTAACGTTCTGATCTTCGAACGCATCCGAGAAGAATTGAACAAGGGCGCAAAAGCTCGCATGGCGATTCGAAACGGTTTCGCTCGAGCGACCACGACGATTATCGACGCCAACCTCACGACGTTGATCACCGCCATCGTTCTTTATGCGATCGGTACCGACCAAATTCGCGGCTTCGCCGTCACGTTGATCTTGGGCATCCTGTACTCGATGTTCACCGCGATTTACGTTTCGCGAACGATCTTTGACTTGGCCGAACGTCGCGGATTCCTGTCGCTTGGAATGTCCGATGGCGTGAACAGCATTCGCTCGGCTTTCGCCGGCGGTGGCCAGTTCAACTTCATCAGCAAAGGTAAGATGACATTGACCCTTTCGGCCATCTTGGTCGTCTGCGGTCTCGCCGCCTTGTTCGCTCGCGGACAAAGCATCCTGGACATCGACTTCGCCGGTGGTTCCTCGGTTCAGTTCCGAGTCGACGAACCCACCAAGGCCGATGAAATTCGCGAGATCATGAACAAAGCCGTCGCCGCTTCCGACAACAGCTCGGTTCAGTTCACGGTCAACGGCGTTTCGATGGAAGGAACCGAAGAAGGCACCGTCTTCAAAATCGATTCCTCGGTTGAACGAGTCGAAGACCTCAAACGAGTTATTCAGGAAGGCTTCGCCGCCTCGGAATCGGTTGGCTTGGTCACCTACAGCGTCGACATCACCCCGGCAGATCTGCCAGGTGCAACGCCGGAAGACGCCGCTCCTGAAGCAGAAGAAACCAGCTCATCCGATCCTGCCCAACCATCCGAAACCTCGACCAGCCAATGGCAATCGGTCGACAACGGTGTGATGCTGGTCGTGGCTCAAGCAGACGACGAAGAGGAAGCAGCTGCTGAAGAAACCAATGCCGATGAGGCTGCGGAAACCGAAGCAGATGCACCTGAAACAGACGGGCCCAAAATGGAAGCTCGTGAATTTCCCGGTCTTGCGTTCAGCACCTCGGACATCTCACTCGGCATCAAGGGTGCCGACGGAGTCGCTGTCAAAAACGAAGAAGGCTTGATCGATTCGATCGTGGACGCCGCTGAATCCGCTGGCGTACCAATCAATAAGGACGGCATCGTTGTCAAACCTATCGGTGAAGACATCGAAGCCTGGTCGCCCGGTTCGACGCTAGCATTCCCGCAATGGCGAGTCCAACTGCCTCTCGGCGGTGACAACGCGATCAAGGTCATGGCCGAAATGGAAAAGCAACTCGACAGCGATCCGGTTTGGATCAGCAGCAGTGCCGTTGGTGCTCGTGTCGCTGGCGACATGATCAGTCGTGCATTCGGAGCCCTGTTCGCATCGCTGCTGTGCATCATCGGGTACATCTGGTTCCGATTCCAGCGAGTCATCTACGGCTTCGCCGCTGTTGTCGCCCTGCTTCACGACGTTGCGATCACGCTCGGTGCGATCGCGATCAGCTACTGGGTTGCTGACGCTCTCGGCTTCTTGCTGATCGACCCGTTCAAGATCTCACTGACGGTCGTCGCCGCGTTGCTGACGATCATTGGTTACTCGCTCAACGACACGATCGTTGTCTTCGATCGAATTCGTGAGACGAAGGGCAAAGCACCACGTCTGACCGGAGAGATGATCAACACCAGCATCAACCAAACGCTCAGCCGAACGTTGCTGACTTCGTTGACGACGTTGATCGTGGTCGTTCTGCTGTACGCCTTCGGCGGCGAAGGCATTCACGCCTTTGCATTCGCTTTGGTGATCGGCGTTATCGTCGGTACTTACAGCAGTGTGTTTGTTGCCAGCCCCGTGCTTTTGTGGTTGGTCGAACGAGCCGAGAAGAAAGCAGCCAACGCCTAATCGACCACCGCGGACCATCCGCGACGATCAGTTAGCCCACACGAACTCCCTTTCGATTCATCGGAAGGGAGTTTTTTCGTGCCCGCATCACAATCGGCCAAACTCAATCGACTATCATTCGATGCCCCACCTTCCATCCCCACCTCATGGAAATTGCAGTGCTAAATCGAGTGAGTCCATTCCTGATCGCAATCGCGATGATCTCCTGCTGGTTCCCGATTCAATCGCGATCCGATCAACCCAACATCCTGATGATCTTCATCGACGACTTAGGCTGGAAGGACATCGGCTGCTACGGCAACGAATTCGTCGAGACGCCACGCATCGACCAACTTGCCGCCGAAGGGATGCGGTTCACCAACTTCTACGCCTCCGGCGCCGTGTGCTCACCCACTCGATGTGCTCTGCAATCGGGCCAGAACCAAGCTCGGATCGACATCACCGCGCACATCCCCGGTCACTGGCGTCCGTTTGAAAGAGTCATCACGCCTCAAACCACGATGGCGCTGCCTCTGGACACGGTTACCGTTGCCGAGTCATTGAAAGCGTCCGGTTACACCACCGGCTACGTCGGCAAGTGGCACCTTGGCAACGGCCCCGAATTCCAACCTGACCGGCAAGGCTACGACTTCAGCGCCGTCATCGGCGGACCACACCTTCCCGGTCGCTATCGAGTCCAAGGTCGATCGGACCTGAAGCCCAAACCGAACCAGTACCGGACGGATTTCGAAGCCGACCTGTGCATCGACTTCATGCGTCAGAACAAAGACAAACCGTTCTTCTTGATGCTGTCTCCTTTCGCGGTTCACATTCCGCTGGGTGCAATGTCCGAGAAGGTTCGGAAATACGAGGCCAAGGCAAAGCAAACCGGACAGACACTGCCGCATCCGGTCTACGCTGCCATGATCGAACACTGCGACGACATGGTCGGTCGATTGGTTGACTCACTCGAACAACTCGATATCGCCGACGACACGATGGTCGTTTTCACATCCGACAATGGCGGACTCTACAAACGATACGACTACCGCGAATCAGCCGACGATTTGGTCAGCAGCCAAGCACCACTGAAAGGTGAAAAGGGTTCGCTTCACGAAGGCGGCATTCGCGTTCCGTTGATCATTCGCCATCCAAATGCCGCGAAAGCATCCACGGTCTGCGATGAGCCAACCATCAGCCATGACTTCTACCCGACGTTCGTTGAGATGGCGGGCGGCGAATTGCCGGTCAACCAAACCATCGACGGCCACAGTCTGCTGCCGCTGATGAACGAACCAACGCAGACGCTCGACCGCGACGCGTTGCATTGGCACTACCCACACTATCACCACGATCGTCCCGCCAGTGCCATTCGCGAACGAGATTGGAAGCTGATCGAGTACCTGGACGGCACCGGCGACGTCGAACTTTACAACCTGGCAAACGACCTGGGCGAAACGAAGAACCTAGCGTCCGAAAAGCAGGGCCGAGCGAGCGACCTCAAACGCAAACTCACTCAGTGGAGAAGCAGCGTGCTGGCTCGGACACCAATTCCGAACCCGAGCTACGATCCCGAGCGTGCTCACGAATGGTGGAGCCTCAAAAGCGGAAAACCAGTCCCCAGCGATCAACGCAAACGGTTCCCACCGACTGAAAAAGACTGATTGGGCGAGCCACCCAACTCAGTTACCGCGTATCAGCGATTTCCCGAATACGCCCCTACTAATTCGGGTTGAATCGATCGTTGCCTCACGCATGTCTGTCGCATTGCAGATCTGTTTATGCCGACAGAGGGCCTCTGTCGGCTACGTGGTTTCTCATGGTACGGAGCCCCACCTGAATCGACAATCCACTCCGAATGGCAGTTCGGGATCGTCGCCGATCAAGTCGACGCCTTGCGATGCCCGCCAAACCTGCTGAAACCATCAACAAGCTCCCAGCAATCACTGACCAGCACCCCTGTAGCCGACTGAGGCCCTCAGTCGGCATGAGCGCACCAATCGCTGCAAGCGATTGATCACCCCAGCGGGCACAAGCTTTCGGATGCCTGCCACATGGCTGATCTGTTGATGCCGACAGAGAGCCTCTGTCGGCTACGTGGTTGCTCATGATGCGGAGTAGCGCCAAACTGACCTTTGCCGCGACAGTGAATGAGCAGAGGTGCGGAAAGCGCCTCCTAGCATTGCCATCTATGCACGCGGCCTACAGCGTGATGCCTGAGAAACCGCCGGTGGTGGCCACGAACGTAGCCAGCATGCACAGCCAAACCAGGTCCAAAAAATGCCAGTACTGGGCCGCGAAATCGACGGGCCAATGCCGCTCATGGTCGTACTTGCCGAGCATAGATCGCACCGACACGATGCCCAACGCGATCACTCCGCCGGCCACATGAAGGGCATGCAGAAACGCCAGGACAACCACCATGCCCGCAACACCCTTGCCGGTTCCGCCTTGCATCGCAGGACCACCCAGCAACCCCAGCATCGCGACATACTGAATCGCCATGAAGGCGACCGCCGCGATGGCGCTGAAGGCGAGCAACGATGCGGTCAAAACACGCTTGGATCGCCGGACCGAACGCGTCGACCAATGAACCAAACCACTGATCCCGAGCAACAACACGGTGCTGGTCAGGAATGAGTTCGGCAACGGAACGGATGACTGAACATCACCGAGTCGACTGCTCGCATAGATGCCATACAGCAGCAGACTGCTGAGAAAGAAAACCAACAGCGTTCCCAGAAACAGCCAACCACCTTGTCGAAAGCGTCGGTCGGTTGGCAGAACACTGGCGGGCATGAGCGATTTCAAATGGCAGGCGAAAACGAGAGCGTCGGTTCAATGAACCGATGCGAACTGCCAAGTTTAACCGCTCCGCCAAATTCCCACAGTCGCCCAGTGATCGGACGAGCGTGTTGAAATGGCTCGATTCAGGCGGCGCGTCGCTGCACCAAATCGTCTTGCAGTGCGACGATCGCCGCGTCGAGCGATCCCAGCGAAGCGACCAATTGCTGAATCCCCCGAGCAAATTCAGGTCGTGGATCGAACCCCATGTCTCCCAACAATTCCTGCACCTCCTCGACCTCCATCTGCAGAATCAATTCTTCGGCGGTCAGTTCGTTGGCGGGCGGACGCTTGTTTGAATCGGATGACATAGGTGGCAGCCAAAAGCGATGGAAGGAATTGAGACACGGTCATCTCTGCCATCGGCAATCACAACAGCCCTCCTGAACCGAAAACTCCGCCTAATCGGAACAAACCTTCTCAGCAACGATTCAACGCATCTTTCGGCGAACTCAATAGTGCGGCGGCTTTTCGTCTTCCAATTCGCCACCTCGCTCGCTGACTTTGCCCTTCAGCTCTTTCAGTTGATCCGCCATTCGCTTCATCTCGCGATCACGGCGCTGAGCCTCCAGAGACAACTCGGTCACGATTTCATTGAGCTGCTCACAAACGCGCTGCGTGTGAACGAGTGCGATTTCGAGTTCGGTGATTCGATCTTCCATCGACATGATCAAGATCCAATTTCATCGGCTTGCGAGCCGTACGGTCGCGTGCTGATCACGCCTTCCTGCGGACTACTCGCGGTTCCATACAAACGTTTTGGGATGCGTCCGGCCAAGGCGGCATGACGCCCGGCATCCACCGCCATCCGCATCGCATGTGCCATCCGGACGGGTTCACGAGCGTGAGCGATCGCGGTGTTCAACAACACGCCGTCGGCTCCCAATTCCATTGCCACTGACACGTCGCTGGCCGTTCCAACTCCCGCATCGATGATGACGGGATAGTCTTCGTCATCTTCTTTTAGGTATTCCAAAATGATCTGCAGATTGGCGGGATTCAAAATCCCCGCCCCACTTCCGATCGGACTGCCCGCTGGCATGACCGCCGCGGCACCCACTTTCTTCAGTCGCTGGGCCGTGACCGGACAATCGCTGGTGTAACACAGCACCGAAAAACCATCCGCCGCCAACTGCTCGCACGCGGCCACCGTTTCCACCGGATCGGGCAACAATGTCTTGCTGTCACCGAGCACTTCCAACTTCACCCAGTCCGACCCGGGATTGCCAAGCGTCCGCAGAATCTCGCGTCCCAGCTTTGCCGCACGCACCGCATCCGCAGCGGTGTAACATCCCGCCGTGTTCGGCAGCAGGATGTAGCGATCGGAATCAATGAAATCCAGAATGTTCTGGCCCGTCCGGTCGTACAATCGTTCGCGACGAACCGCGACGGTCACACACTCGGTGCCGGATGCGTCCAACGAATCACGCATCTGCTCCATCGTGTCGTAACGCCCCGTGCCGACCAACAAACGGCTGGTCAGCGTGTGCGATCCAATCTTCAGCGGTGAATCGGAGAGAGCGTCGGTGGTCATAGAAAAAAGATGGTGCGAAAAGGCAAAGAAGCGTGACAGCGAATCAATTGACGTGCATCGGGTCTGGTGAAACCGCCCTGATCAGACAACCGATCGCTCGCAACAACAATCCCCAATCATCCATCTGCCCCTGAATCCACCAGACAATTTTGACGGGCCAATCGCCTATGGATCATCGACCGGCGAGCGGACGGATTCACCCGCCACCGACCAACGTCACCACTTCGACGCGGTCACCTTCGCCAACGATTGTCTCGCCGTAGTCCTCTCGCGGCACGACGTCCTCATTGACCTCAACGGCCAAGTAATTCTTCGGGACCTCGACCGTCACCAGCAATTCATCGATCGGCATCGGCCGATCGATCTGCGTGGGACGGCCGTTGACTGTAATGTCGATCATGCGACTCAATCGTTCTCTTCGTCGAAGGCAGCGTCGAAGGCACGATTGCTAGGCGAGAAATCCAATTTCTTGGTGAACTCGCAAGCCTCGCGGGCACCGAAGGTGCGTTCCATTCCGCTGTCTTCCCACTCGATCGACAAAGGCCCTTGGTAGTCGATCTCGTTCAGTGCACGGATGATCTCTTCGAAGTTCACGCCGCCACGACCGGGGCTGCGGAAATCCCAACCACGTCGCGAATCGCCGAAGTTCAAGTGGCTGGCGTTGATGCCCGACCGTCCGTCCAACGTCACAATCGCGTCTTTGATGTGCACGTGGTAAATGCGATCAGGGAACATGCGAATGAACTGTACCGGATCGATGCCCTGCCAAATCAAGTGACTGGGGTCAAAGTTGAAACCAAATTCAGGACGATTGTCCAAAGCTTCCAAAGCACGTTGAGCGGTGTAGATGTCAAACGCGATTTCCGTTGGATGAACTTCCAACGCGAAACGCACGCCGCATTCGCCAAACACATCCAAAATTGGATTGAAGCGTTCGGCCAACAGATCGAAGCCCGCGTCGATCATTTGAGGCGAAACCGGTGGGAACGAATACAACAAGTGCCAAATGCTGCTGCCGGTGAAGCCGTTGACCACATCGACGCCGAACTTCTGAGCGGCACGAGCGGTGTTCTTCAGTTCCTCGATCGCACGATCGTTGACGCCTTCTGGTTTGCCATCGCCCCAAACGTAGTCGGGCAAGATTGCTTTGTGACGCTCATCGATGTTGTCCAGGACGGCCTGTCCGACCAAGTGAGCGCTGATGGCGTGGCACTGCAGGTTGTGTTTTGCGAGGAGAGCGTGCTTCTTTTCGCAGTAATCATCCTCGGCGAGCGCTTTGTCGACTTCAAAGTGATCGCCCCAACAAGCCAATTCGATCCCATCGTATCCGAAATCGGCGGTCATGGCTGCCATCTCTTCGATCGGCAAATCCGCCCATTGACCAGTGAAAATCGTAACGGGACGTGGCATGGAGGTCTCCAGGAAAATGGGGAATCGGATCCATCAAACGGATCGCAACACAGGAATCGACGCCCTCGGGGCGACGCGGCGGCATTATCGCCGAACACTGTTCGCCGGGCAATTCCCCTGCATCCAATGAATCCAACTCCCAGTCGACTCCCCAATCCATTCTTTCACAGACAAATCCGTCTGGCCCATCCGTCCGAAACACGCCCGCCTCACTCACAGCCGTTCAGCATTCGCACCACAGCGGCACTCACGATCGCGGCACTCACCACGCCAGATCAGGCTGCGGCAAAGCGTGACTGCGGCGATACGTCATCGGCCGCGTCAGACACGCCGGTCATCGGACGAGAAAATCGCACTGAGATACAACCCGGTTGGCGTGTGGGACTTCACCGGCGTTTCCATGTGGCTTCGAACCGCACGCATCACGTCTCGTCTGGAAATTTGTCCTCTCAATTTTCCGTCGCTATCCAACACCGGCAATCGACGACACGCCGCATCAAGAAAGGTTTGCGCGATCGTCAGCAAATCAGTCTCTTCACTGATCGTTGGTGGATTCTTGTCCGTCAA
Source organism: Rhodopirellula sp. UBA1907 (assembly GCF_002337565.1). Lineage (NCBI taxonomy): Bacteria > Pseudomonadati > Planctomycetota > Planctomycetia > Pirellulales > Pirellulaceae > Rhodopirellula > Rhodopirellula sp. UBA1907. The sequence continues at coordinate 131,847 of NZ_DDGH01000003.1, forward strand.
ATCACCCACCGGAATGCTGGGCAAATTTTCGTAAGCCATGCCGACAACGAATTTCATGCACGACTTCTCTGAAAAGACACCAGCAAAGTGACCATCTTCATCCACCACGGGTGCACCTGAGATACGTTGCCGCAGCAACACATCGAGCGCTTCCAACGCGTCCATCTTCGGCGACAACGTGATGAGATTCCGAACCATCATCTCTCGAGCCGTGACGTGCGGCATGGTTCCGGGGCTCGGCGTCGGCAGCGTGGCAGTTCCAATTGTTTTTGTCATGACGAGGTCCTCATCTGAAAAGGGGCAAGGTTGTTCGAAAAGGTCTCCACCTGAGATCACTTTGAGGCGTCGGTTAAGACTCGGTCAAGAAAATTCCATCGCGCAAATCGCAACCGCCGCTCGTTCCCAACGTTCTCGATGATCGCACTTGCCCCAGAAGCACTCCGTTGGGGTCGCAATACACGGCAAAATGCGTCACAAAGGCATTTAGCAAACCCCAGCGGCACAACAAAAAGTTGGGGTTGTGAAACTTGTCACGCAGTGCACCAGGAGAGTGGAATGTTGGGTCGTTGGGTCGAATTCGAATTTGATTGCTTGCCGCTTCGAACCATCACGCGGTTGGATGTTCCGCTCGATGCTTCGCCGAATTACGAGGCATTTGTCTTGCGAGTCAAAGCGGCGTTGGCCAAACACGGCACCTACAACACGTACTACCTGCACCGCGCCCGATGTGCCTTTCACCTGACCAACGACCCGGATCGCGGACGCGTTGAGTTTCATGTCGAAGGCGTCGTGATGACCGGCGAAAAAGATCTGAAAACCAAGGCCGTCGATCTGACGGTCACCCTCGGCGAAGAAACCTGCGATTGGCTCAACGAACCCGCCGTCGAGTTTTTGGCTGAATCGGTCAAGCATTCCATCGCGGTGGAGTTCGACCGTTACATCCAAGCCGGCGATCTGACCCAGACCGAGAAACGTTTGGAAAAAATCCAACGACAAATCGAAGAAGGCGACGGCTTCCAGGCCATGTATCTGTGATCCCCGCTTTCGATCCAACTCATTTCGACTCCACGGATCTCTTGACACCACCCCGGCAGAGTTCCTAGTTAACGAGTCGCCCTTTGCGTTCGTCCTGTGCGTTCGTCGCGAGGGCCGCCTGTATGACGGTCACCAGACATTCGACCGCCTGTATCAATTGGATTGAATTTGCCGATTTGGCTTCACTGGACGATTGAATCAGTCGATCCAACAGCTGGAACCATTTCGACAACACCATTCCGCCTCCGACGGAAGGACGCGACGATGACAACTCGATCAGCTCAAACTCGAAAAGCCGCGCGAACTCTAATCGCCCACGCCGCCATCGGTTTTTGCGTGACGGCGAGCATCGTTTCCACTGGTTGCCGCAGCGGACGCCCCAGCCTGAACCTGTTCAGCATGCGAGGCGAACCCTCCGCCGAAACACTCGCTGGCACGGGCCCAACGCAAACCTACCCGCAACCACCGTCCTCCAAAGCCACCCCGAACGCGATCGCATCGATCGCCGGTGGTACCGCACCCGCGACAACCCCGAGCGGAATGCCAGGCGGAACATCGCCAAACATGTACGCGTCCAGTACTGCTGGCATGCCGACCGTCGAAAGCACTCCGGGCGTCCCAAGCACACCTGCATCGCCCGCCAGCAACCCATACGGTTCAGTCGCATCGCAATCAGGTGGATCGTTGCCACCAGCTTCCTACGCTTTGCCTGGCAGCCAAACCCCGTCGCAACCAGCCAGCTACGCCGCTGCATCTGCCAACGGATACGCGATGGGAACTCAACCACCAGCGTCCACGCCAACCGCTTCCGCCCAAGCCTCGGCGCAAACCACAACACCTCGCCCAACCGCGATGCCTCCGATCACGGTGCCATCGACTTCGAAACCGGCGGGTGCGGATGCGATCGCATCCAACTCCAACACATCAGCCAGCAAGAGCAACGGCTTCACTTTGCCGGGAGCCGACCTCGACGCGATCGTCGCCCAACAACCTTCCAGCAACTCGACACCTGGCTCCGCGTTCTCGCTCCCAAGCGACCTGACCGCCGGCCCAAGTGCATCCAGCCAAGCCAGCACGTCGCCTGCCGTTTCCGCCATCGGATTGCCTGACGACCTCAGCAACACGATCTCGGACGCAACCGACAAAGTCGCTTCCGCGGCAAGCACAGCGACCAAAGCAACTGCCGATGCCGCCGCCAAAGCCGCTTCGACCGTGGCCGAACCACCCAGCTACCAAACTGCGACCGGTGCCGGCTCTTCCAGCTCGGTCAAACCCGCCGGCTACATGCCCGGCAGCACCGGAGCAGCCTCGGGCTACCCAAGCGGATCAGTGATTCGCTGAGTGGCCGCAGTTGTCGCTGATTCTTGATCGCGACACATGAGCTCATCAACGCTCGCCTAAAACTGTTGAGCGTGATCAACACTTGTGGCGAAGCTCAATCTTGCTCACTCGATTCGCTGATGCAGTAAACCTTCGTCAGCGTTCGAATCAGCAGCTTGTCTCCAACGACACTCGGCGTCGCGATGCAAAGTTCATCCAGCGGATTGGTGCGCAAGACCTCAAACTCGGGCCCAGCCTGAACGACATAGGTCAGCCCCTGCTCGCTCAGGCAGAACACTTTGCCGCCATAGGCCCAAGGCGAAGACGTGAACGATCCCTTGGGCGAAAACCGCTTCTTACCGTAGACCTCTTCGCCAGTCTTCGCGTTATGGCAAGTCATGAAGCCCTGGTCGTACACCGTGTATAGATAGTCTCCGTAGACGATTTGCGTCGTGTTGTACGGTGACGCCCGCGGTTGGTACCACTCAATGAACTCACTGCTTACGAACCCGTCCTCGGTATCGATCCTTCCCGATGCACCAGGGCGAATGGCAAAGGTCGGTCGGTGTGCGTCGCCGACGTAGCCCGACGACAAATAGCACATTCCGTGAGCGGCAAAGGGAGACGGAATGACCAAGATGGACATGTCACCATCGAAACTCCACAGCTCTTCTCCATCGAGCGAATAGCTCCGATTGACTCGCTGTCCGGGCACGACGATCTCGGTGCGAAGCTTGTTCTCCCAAACAAACGGAGTCGCCCAAGACATCACCTCGCCTCGCGGCGTCCGCCAAAGCTGCTCACCCGTCCGCGTGTCGAACGAGGCGATCCAAGACTCTTCCTTGTTGTCATAGACGACGAACACTTGGCCCCCATGAACGACCGGGGATGCCGCCGCACCGTAGTCCATGTTCGTCTTCTTCGGCTCAATCATTCGCGACCAAAGCAACTCGCCATCCAGCCCGTAGCAATACAGCCCCAGGTCGCCGAACAAGACAAACAGATGCTCGCCATCCGTCGCGGGAGTCTCCGCGGCATACGAACTCTTGGGATGTCGCGGAACGACTGGCCGGCCGGTGTGAGCCTCGTGCTTCCAAAGCTCCTTGCCGCTGTCCAAGTCGAAGCAATAAACCATCCAGTGATGCACGCCCTTCGCTGGATCGCGAACCCCTTCACCCAAATACAAGCCTCCCTGCGGCGGCGTATTGGCCTCGTCAGCAACGACCGACGAGACAAACACCCGGTCGCCAACCACGATCGGACTGCCCCACCCTTGCCCGGGAACATCGGCCACCCAAGCAACATTTGTTCCCTTGTCCCAAGTTGCTGGAAGCCCCGGATGATCCTCCGCAACACCCGTCGCATCCGCACCTCGAAATCGTGTGAAATCTTCGCCTACGCCGCTACCAATCACCCCCAGCGTCAACGTGAAAAACGCAACTGAGCCACCCAACCAATTCACCTTGCACATATCAATTCTCGCCGAGGACCAAAATCATCTGCCCCCGAACATAACCGGAACACAGTCCGCCGGCCGATTCCCAACCGTCACGCTTTGTAGCACCGACACAGCAATAGAAACGCAATGCAACCCACCGCCCGACTCCACAACTGCCAACGATCACTCAAATGCGTCGTAAGGATCCTTGATTGCGCGGCCGATCGCTTTGGAGGTGACTTCGGTTCCTTCGCATTCAATCTGCTGCAGAAAAGGCAAATCCTTCAGATGAGCGATCCCTTCGTCGGTGATCGCTGTCCGATCCAGCCCAATGCCGGTGAGCAATCGCAAGTGTGACAACTTCGATAAGTCACGGTCTTGAACATCCGTCCCCGCGAGCTGAATCTGCATCAGGTTCGGCAGCCGAGCGACGTGATCCAGCAGCGAGGGATCGTAGTTCTCCGGCGTAAACTCGACCGCGAAAATAGGCTGCCCTTCTTCGCGACGAACCATCCGCACCCCCGCCCTCCGCAATTCGAACAGCGACCGCCGACTGTCCACCCCAACACCACTGACCTCAATTCGCATTCCTCCTTGCCCATCGCCTGACTCGCCAACCGTCAGCAATTCAAAACTTCCGGGCGGCAAACCAGCAAAGAACGCATCTCGGTCGATCTCTTTCGCTCGGTTCTGCGAGTCCAACACGTAAAAAGCATCGCTCAACCAGGGCCGCGGATCCGCGAGGTGCAACTTGTCGCCCGGTTCAGCCACCTGCTCAAAGTAGATTCGGATTGTTCGACGCTCCTTCGGAAAAGGAACATGCAGATCACCCCAGCCCTCGATCGGCAACGCGCCACTCTTCGTGGTGATCAGCCCCTGCGGAATCGAAGCTGAATAAAGCACGCCCGAGAAACCATGGTCCAACAAGCCGCCATAAAAGCCAACCGGTGCGATCAACCCGGCTGCACAAACCAGCTTCTCCCAACCTTCGGTCGGATACCAATCCTTCGTGGTCAACAGCACCCAAGATCCGATCACCGCCACTGAAAAATTCCACGGCAACACGCTCTCGTTCCAATTCACCAACAGTGGCGAAATCGTCAACGCGATTCCCACATGCATGGCCGCGCATGCCGGAGCCGCCCAGCGAGGTCGAAAAATCGCGAGCACGCCGACCGCGAGCTCAACAACCGCAACGATCAAAGCAAACGACATGTAGGTCGCATCGGCGTCCAAACCGCTGCGTTCAACCAACCAATGCGACGCGTAACCGAACCAGTCCGGCGACAACAGCTTGTGAACTCCCGCCCATACCCACGTCGACACCAAGGACCAACGAGCAATCCGGTGACCCGCATCCCAAATGCAGGCCGTCATCAACAACGCGATCGAAAAGAACTGAGGCTGCAAACGGAATTGGTCGAAGATCGCCGCGACAATCAACACGCCCCAATGCACCGTCATCCCCGATCGAGGACGCACCGCAACCCAAGCCAGCGACGCGATCAACATCCAACCAAACGAGATTTGCGGCAGATCAAATGTCGGCAAATGCGGCGGCATCTGACGGACCTGCCAAAGCGGCCACGTGATCGCGATCGTGGCGCACTGACACGCGGCACCAAACAACAGCAGCCTATAGCGAGTACCTCCGAGCTGACTCAACGCTCGCCCAAAAACACCCCAAGCGATCGGCGCACCACTATCCGCGGCAAAATCCCGCTGCGACGACGGCACACGACTTGTCGGATCACTCAAGGAAACAGCCACACTTCTGCAGAAGAAAAACGCACACAGCGGAAGTCTAGCACCTTCTCCTCACCCCGCCCCATTCAAGAGGTCGTGCAGTTTATCGATGCCGCGTTTTAGCGGGTTTCAGCATTTGAGAACCTCTCCCGAAACGAAGTTTGGGG
>NZ_DDGH01000099.1:0-3389 GCF_002337565.1 Rhodopirellula sp. UBA1907
GGGTGAAATAAAACTGCACGACCTCTAAGCGTGGAAGGGGGCCCGAGCATGGGAATGCAGAGAGGTGAGGCAGTCTCATCGTCCAGCACAACACACGACTCATTCGATCGGGCGAAGGTTCAATGAACCGATGTGGATGCCGCCTGGTTCGTCGTAGCCAAAGATGCCGCTGACGCTGAAGTACTTTTCCAAGTCCTCCCACTCCGGCCAATCATCTCGCCGCATAAGTTCTGCAACACGACCAGCGATGGGATTTTCACCGCCACGATTCTCGACCGATTGGGCGGTCTCATCGGAGTTGGCCATTTCGTACAGGATCCGATACGTCTCGGCATCACGGTTGAACTGGAACAAGAACGGCGTTTCGCCTTCCAGCTTGGCTCCGAGTTCGCTCGTTAGCAGCACGTAGTCTTCGTCGTCTGCCAAGCGATCGATTTCACCGGCCTCGGCACGAAGAATTTGCATGAGAATTTCACGACTGTCGCAGAGCAGCAACCAATCACCTAGCAACGCGACGCTGTTTTCCGGGACGCGAATTCCGGGGCGATCGAACTGGCGTTGCTCCGAAAAGTAAACCGTTTTGTCTCGGATGACTTCGGGTTTCATTCGTTGCGGTGGTGCTTTGGCTTTGACTTTGTCGAGCAACTTACCAGCTTCCTTGGCATCTTTGACTTCGATCGCGATCGCACGTGCCATGGAGTTCCAGTTGGCGGGCAACTGATAACGTTGAATGGTGACGACGCGCCCGGTCATCAACGGGAAAACCTCTTCTTCGAGCGAAACATCAAAACGTTCCTTCACGGGCTTCTCGGTGTTCTTTTCAAAACTGCCTTCGCCAGCGAAACGATTGACGATCTTGCCAACGTTTTGGAAAGCGGTCTCAACATCCCAACCCACGCAAGTGAAGCTGGCCGCGTCGGCGGGGACCCAAACCGGCGGTGAGACTTCGATGTCCTCAGGACGCAGCACGCCAAAGAACCCATCTCGTGGCGGATCGATCAACACGTGCATGTGACCAATCGATTCAACGATTTCACCGCCGCGAAAGAGACTGCCGCCGATCCCGCGGATCTTTTCGATGCCTAGATCTTGAACGATCGGCGCGATGAAGAACGCGGATCCACTTCTCGCGATGATTCGTTTCGCGATGCCATAAGGATTGACAAAGAAAGTGATCTGCGGGATCTCAGCTTCGGCCCCAATCGACCGGCTCATCACGGCGATGAAGTCCGCGTTTTGCGCGAGCGTTTCGGATTCAGTCGAAGTCGTTTTTGTGGTGCGTCGCGAACGCCCCGATGACTGACTGGTGTCACGCTGCTCGTCGTTCATTTTCTTGGCAATCGACTGAGCGATCGTTCGTCCCAACCCGATGACGTAGAAGCCATCTTGTTCAAACCATTCAATGACATCGCCATCACCACGTTGGCGGACCAATCGCGTCAGCTCGATCGAACCGATTTGTTCATTCTGGATGATCATGCGGTTCTTCTCCGCCAGTTCCATCAGGCGTTCGACCAAGGTTTCCATTTCTTTGTTGTTTGGACCGGCATCGATCATGATCGCCAAAGCAAACGAATTCTGCTGACGTCGTTTGTTTCGCAAGCGACGAGCGATGGCGTCATCGTCTTCTTCCTCATCCGCTTTCTCCTGGTCGGTCTTTTCCTCCGGCGGTGGGCCTTCGAGAAGAGCGATGGCGACCTGGCCTTGAGGCAGCGACCGGAGCTCGTCGAGCGTCAGCCCCATCTCTTTGCCGGGCTTATCAAACAGGTCACTGAGAATTTGATAGATGTCCGAAACGAAGGGTCGCATCTTGGGATCATTCAGCATTTTCCCCAATGAGGATTCGCCCCAATCTTCGCGAATGTCGTTGACGTCATCGATTCGCAAGTAAGCCAGCGTGGTCGACGGCAACAGCCGCGGCGCTGGCACGGTGGTTCGGGTTTCGTTGTCCGTCGCGGAGCTTTGAGCGAAGGCAACGGATGGCGATGACAGCCACGCGGTCGCAACCAAAAGGCATGCGAGGGGCATCATCAACGTTACAACTGGAAATTTCGGTGCAAATGAGCGGCCGAATCGCGGGGATCGTTGGGGATTCATTTTGGACGAACTCTTGGGGCCTAGCTACAATCAGATGAGAAGTGTCACACCCCAATCGTATCCGAAACCCAACGTCCACCGAGCGATAGTCGCATGAAACGAACGTCTCAAATTGTAGCGTGCCTGGCCGCTTCCACTTTATGGATCGCTCTGGGTTCGACGGCAACCGCGCAGCAACAAGGCAACGAGACTGGCGGCGGTGCGAACGGTCAGGCGGAAGGAACCATCACCCAAGGTTTGGATCCTGACGCGGTGTTCAGTCAAGGCGTCCAGCGAAACGGAGCGGTCGGCGCCAACACGTCCACTCCTGTCGGTGCATCCGCGGTGTCTCAGGCCGGTGGTGGTGGCGGCGGGGGAGCATTTGGTGGCGGGGGCGGCCTCGGAGGATTCGGTGGTGGCGGCGGCCTGGGAGCCGCTTTTGGCAACTTGTTCGGCGGCGGTAACGCGGGTCGTGGCAACACGTCGACTCCACCGATTCGAACGCGACTTCGCAGTGCCGTGGAAGTTGCACCGCTCGAACCAGTTCGTGTGCAGCAATATGCGTCCTCGCGTTTGCAAGGCACATCGAATCTCACGACGATCAATGGCAACTTGCCCGGCCGTATGAATTCTCAATCCAATCGGTATGATGGAGTGAATGTTCAGGTCCAAGATCGCACAGCAACACTGAGCGGCACGGTCCGCAACGAATCCGATCGTCGGATGACCGAATTGCTGATGCGTTTGGAACCGGGCGTTTCTCGAGTCGACAACCGTCTGAGCGTCCAACCCTGACGCTTTGGTCCAGTTCGCTATTAATCAGTTTGCTGGCAATGTTTTTCACCGGCCGCGTTTGAGCTGGTGGTGAATTCCATTTGCGTTCTTTGCCGGCGAAGCGTCTGATGGGAAAACCACGACGGATCCACCTCACGCCGCCGCTTCCCTCTTTTTGATTTGCTTGACTCCGATGGTCTCACTGCCTCTCGTCACGACCACCGATTCGGAGTCCAGCGGCCCCCGCAAGAACCACTTGCTGAATTGGTCGCTCGACCAGCTCAAGGATTGGCTGCAGGAGCAGGGACAAAAACCGTTCCGTGCCAAGCAAATTCGCCGTTGGCTGTTCTCCGGACGAGCCACCTCGTTCGAGGAAATGACGGACTTGCCCGCCAAGCTTCGAGCTCAACTGGAAGAGCACTTTGCGATCTTCAATGCGACCGAAGCCGTCGTGTCGAAGTCCAAGGACGGCACCGAGAAAATCTTGGTCCGGTTGGCGGACGGTGGCGAAGTCGAATGCGTGTTGTTGCGAGACGGTC
>NZ_DDGH01000099.1:3585-18131 GCF_002337565.1 Rhodopirellula sp. UBA1907
GGATGCGCGATGGGATGCGTGTTCTGCGCCAGCGGACTGGACGGCGTTGATCGCAATTTGACCGGTGGCGAGATCTTGGAACAAATGCTGCGTCTGCAGCAACGGTTGCCCGCCGACGAACGGCTCAGTCATATCGTGATGATGGGCATGGGCGAACCGCTGGCCAACTTGCCTGGCGTTCTGGCGGCACTCGATGTCGCTCGCAGCGAAGACGGTCTGGGTATCAGCCCGCGAAGGATCACTATCAGCACCGTTGGTTTGCCGCCGGCGATTGACAAATTGGCCGCCGCGGGAATCCCATACAACTTGGCTGTGTCGCTGCACGCACCCAATGATGAACTGCGAAGCGAGCTGGTACCGGTCAATCGGAAGATCGGCATCGAGCCAGTGCTGCAAGCGGCAGATCGTTACTTCCACGCATCCGGTCGGCGACTGACATTCGAGTATGTGTTGCTGGGCGGAATCAACGATGGCGACGAACACGCGAGGCAGCTGAGCCAAATTCTTCGCGGTCGCAGCGTGATGATGAACGTGATTCCATACAATCCAGTCGCAGGTTTGCCTTACCGAACGCCCAGTGGCGCCGCGATTGCACGTTTTCGAGCGATTTTGGAATCGGCTGGCGTGAACGTCAATTTCCGCCAACGTAAAGGCGACGAAATCAACGCCGCCTGCGGCCAGCTTCGTCGCAACCGCGGCGGTCAAAAGGCAGCGACTTAGTCCGCGATCGCGAATTTCTGCAATCGTGTTGACCCCCGCGGACTGAATTGACTATTTCTCGACCTTGGCGATGAACGCATCGCTGTTTGTGTGTCAGTCATTCAATTCCAGGGATGGAAAATATGTCCGTTTCAGTCATGCGGATCGTTGGTCGTTTTGCTCTTGGTTTCTCCGTCGCCGTCGCGACGATCTCGATGACCGGTTGTGGCTCGTCCACCCCTGAAGCGGTCGCATCCAAAACAACCGCTTCCACGCCGCAAAACAGCGCCGCATCGGCAGAAGAAGCCGAATCCGTCGTTGGTCAGTTCCTCGACCGCATTCGCCGTGGTGGTGCCGAAAACACCGCCATGACGCTGCTGACCGAACGAGCTCAATCGGAATTGGCTCGGATCGGGCACACCGTTCAACCACTCGGGTCGCCGGACGCTGAAGTCACCATCACCCGCAGCGAAGAAGTGGGAATGGAGCATCTGCCCGAAGGCCAAAAGTACCCAACACGTTTGGTGCACTGCGTTTGGAGCGAACCATCCGCGGCAGACGGAACCAAGCAAGAATTCCAAATTGTCCTGCCCGTCGTTCAACAAAGCGAAGGATGGCGAATCTCGGGCATGGTTCTGGGAATGGCTACCGGAGAACCTGAAATGATCCTGGACTTCGAAAACGGCGACGAAATGGCTCGCATTCTCAATGCTCAGGAACAAACGCAAACGGCTGCGAATCCAGCTGCGACCGCGACCGATTCGGTTCAGCGGTAATTTGCCGCGATCGAAGATCGAATTCGAACTCTGATCGACCAAGACGCCTCGCTCTCCCGAGAAAATGATCCCGGGTGTCACGCGAGGCGTTTTTTCGTTGACTGGCAAGGAAGGATCCTCACCCGCCTCGAAAACGGCCCAGCGGCACTTTCGCCGCCCTTCCTGGTTTTCGGCGTTGCCTTTCTGAATTGGCTTCTACGATGCGAGTCGCTCCGGCTCACTTGCGATTTCGCTTGAAAACGCTCGTTTGCCCGTTGGCCTGCCATGTCCGCAATCACAGCGTGGTTTGAAATTGGCGGGTCATCGCGTGGATCAAGTGGCGAGCTGCTTTCGCAAAGGTTCGCCTGAACAAGAGTTTGGGCGACCTGGGCAATTGACAACATTTGCTAGCGAGCTACCGTAACGCAAAGTCACTGCAAGCGGTAATGTCACCGCATCTCCCCAGAACCCCCTCTTGTGAGCGGATGACGGCCGGAGTGTAACGCAATCGATCAGGGTGACCGGATGCCACCTCAATTCAAGCGTGCGAACTCGGATCGCACCGAAACCTCCGAACTTACTCTGGAGAAACACATGAATCGGAATTTGGTGAAGGGTACCGCCGTCGTTGCACTGATGTTGGGTGCTTCGTTGGCTTTCAGCAGCAGTGCAAGTGCATTCAAATTCTTGCACTCGAACAAATGCTGCAACTCAGGCGGCTTGTTCAGCGGCTTGAAGGCTCACAAGTGCGGCGGCGGATTGCTGGCCAAACTGAAGGCCAAAGACTGCTGTGCTCCAGAGCCTTGCTGCGAGCCAGCCCCAGCTCCATGCTGTGAGCCCGCCCCAGAACCTTGCTGCGAACCAGCTCCTGCTCCTTGCTGCGAAGCTGCACCTGCTCCAGCACCTTGCTGTGGCGAACCAGCTCCCGCTCCTGTCGTCGAAGCAGCTCCTTGCTGCGGTGGCGAAGTTGCTCCTGTGATGGAAGGTTCCGTCATGCAAAGCAGCGAAGGCTTCGACCTGGCTCCAGGCGAAACTTTGGTTCCTGGTAGCGTCGTCACCGGCGAAGCTGCTGCTGCAACCGAAGAAGCTGCTCCAGCCGCTCCTGTTGCTGACGCTGCTGCAGACGCCGAAGCCACCGAAGAAGCTGCTCCTCCAGCCCCAGTTGCTGACGAAGCTCCTGCTGCTGAAGCACCCGCAGCCGAAGAAGCTGCTCCCGCCGCACCTGCTGCAGAAGAAGTCAAAAGCAGCAGCGACCAAGTGGAAGAAGCTGCTCCTCCAGTGCCACAACCCGATGCCAACACCGACATCTAGTCAGTGCTGATTGAGTTTCGACTCAATCCATCGAAGTGAAAATCAAAAACCCCGCATGTGTTCTCACATGCGGGGTTTTGTTTTGGTTGTGGTGGAATGCTGAGAAGATCTTGTTGGAAACGCTGAGAACGTCTTGTCGCGAAACGCTGATGGGCCTCAGCGTTTTACATAGTTTGCGTTCTACATAGTCAGCGCACTACAACGATCAGACTTCGTCGTCCTCGAAGACTTCGTCCGCGGCGGGCGTCTTTGGATCTTCGGGAGCACGCTTGCGAAGCTTGCGTTGCAACGACCTTCTGTGAATGCCCAATCGGCGTGCGGCTTCGGAGATGTTGTTGCCACAATCCGAGAGCACGCGATGAATGTGTTCCCACTCGTTGCGAGCCAGCGACGGTGCGGGGAACGCCAAGCCGCCCTCGGGTACGTTCTGGCCTTCGCCACGAATGAAGGAGGACAGGATATCGTCGGTGTCAGCGGGTTTGCTGAGGAAGTTGACCGCACCCGCACGAACCGCATCAATCGAGGCGGGGATGCTGCCGAATCCGGACAGCATCAATACCCGGCAATCCGGTTTGATCTCCAGCAATCGACGCAATAAATCCAAACCGCTGCGGCCCGGCATTCTCAAGTCCAAGACCGCCAAATCCGTCGGCGACTGACTGAACACCGCCACGGCTTCGTCGTAGTTGCCCGCGGTCAAAACGCGAAAACCGCGACTCTGCATCGCCACCGCCATCCGCTCTCGCAGCACAACCGTGTCGTCGACCAGCAGAATGCTTTCTGCACCCACGGTTTCGGACGTGCAGACATCCGATGGACTGGGATAAGGCAGCACGCCGTCGTTGCCACTGTTGGAATCGGAGAAACTCATCGTTGCACCATTGCATCAGTCGGTGGGGGTACGGGCGTTCCAGTATAGCAGTCGAAAGCAACGATTCAGCCCCACGCCCGGTGTGAATGCGGCAAGTCACCACATCTCAACAACCGTCTGTAACGACCAATCACACCCCAGCGAGCCGGAAGCCAACCCAAGTGGCGGAGGGTCATTCCTTCGGAAGCGGTAAGCGAACCGTCGCGACGGTTCCCATCCCCGGCGTGCTATCGAATTTCAATGTGCCGCCCAATCGCGTGATCACGTTTCGAGTCAGAAACAACCCCAGCCCGATCCCGCGGCCGGGTTCCTTGGTGGTGAAAAACGGATCGCCCGCTCGATCGAGCACCTCGTCCGACATGCCTTGCCCCTGGTCACGCACCTGCATCCGAGCTTCATCGCCATCGACGAGCAGTTCGACCGCGACGGATTCGGACGGGTCGCTGGCGTCCAAACCGTTGTGGATCAGATTCCGAATCGCCTGAGCGACGGCTTCCTCAGGCAACCACATCGGTTGGTCTTCCCAGGACGCATCGTCATCCGACTCGATGATTTCGACCCGGTGCGGATCGCGAATGCCTTCCAGCGCCGTGTCAATCAAATCGCCCAGCGTCGTCCGGTTCCATCGCTGTGCCGCCGTGTCGCCAGACGCAGCTCGCATTCGCGAAAGAATTTGCCGGCACATCAACAATTGCCCATCGATCAACGACAGGTCTTCGTCAACCGATCTCGGTTTTGGTATGTCTTCCAAGTGCCGCGTCAGTTCGCGACAAGCCACATCGATCGCGGACAATGGCGACGCCAATTCGTGAGCCGCTCCCGCCGCCAGCGTCGTCAGCCCTTCCAATCGCATCGCGTCGGCTCGCTCGGATTGGCTGCGACGCAGGTCTTGTTCTCGCAAACGCAACTGGCGTGAAATCCGAGTCACGAAATACGCCAGCACCGTCGCGCAGGTCACAAATGCGAACAGCAATCCACAATCTCGCAAATCCAGCGTCGCGATCAACCAATCGGGCGTCTCAGCGGGCTGGATCGTCAGACCTGCCACGGGTCGCGAATCGATCAGCAACGCGACATACCCAAGCATTGCTAGCGCCGTCAGCGTCCAAGTCAGCGGAGCGGTCAGGATGACTCCGCCAATCGCAATGTTGACGAAGTAAAACAGGCTGAACGGATTGTCGGCTCCGCCGGTCAAATACAACATCGCGGTAAGCGTGATCAAATCCATCGCCATCAAGACAAACGCCAACCGCAGCGGCGTCTCGGATTTGAATTCGCTCAACAGGCTCGCCTGCGAATCAGCGATTGGCGAGGGCATCGCCGAACTGGGGCCGGTGGCGGGATCCATCGCGGAATCTCCCACCGATTCCTCGCGGTTGCGTTCGGCTCGAGACAGCCACCAACCGTAGGCACCATTGGTGATCGCGGTGAAGATCACCAGCACCAACAACGCGCCGATTGGCAACGAAGTGGGTGTGAGCAATCGAGCGAAGAGAATCGTGATGAGCTGGCCAACGATCGCGAAAGTGCGTAGTTGCAACAACCACGTTGACGAACCCAACGGCGCCGGTGCGATCAGCGGCATAGCAAGTTCACCCGATCAGTGGGTTTCGCGGCGAGTCAGCTCGTCACGCAGCCTGGCTGCCAACTCGTACTTTTCTTCTTGCACCGCCGCGTCCAAACGTTCTCGCAGAGTTTGGCCGACCGAGTATTCGTTTCGAAGCGACTCACGAAGATCGACCAATCGCACGATCAATTCGTCTTCGTCGAAGTGTTCTTCCGCTTCGTGTTTGACGAAGAACTCTCGCAGCGTGTCCAACCCGCGATTGATCGCCTGGATAGCTTCCTCGGGCGTGTTCTCTTCCAGCTCGCCAAGAGCTTCCGCTTGCGTGCGATGGAACAGCACAAAGGGTCGATATTGTTCGTGCGACGAGATCCACTCGGGGTCGTCCGACATTTCCTCGCACAAATCCATCAATCGCAGCGTGTGATCCGCGTCCATCACCGCACGGTGGTAGAACTGCAAACGCAACCAGCAGATCCGGCGGTGGTAAAACTGCATGAATTCGCGATCGATTTCGTTGCAGTCTTTTTCGGTTAGTTCCGCGTCCGCGTTTTCCAGCCGAGTCATCTGCAGATGCTGCAAATACGTTTCGCTGGCTTCGATCAATTCGCCATCGGGACGACCAGTCGTCTCCAACTGGAGAACGCCCATGTCGACTCGCATCTGGATGACGTCTCGATCATCTTTGCCTTTGATCAGGCGAACGTTGAGCGAACTGGGGTCGAATTCCCAGTTGCGAAGAAGATCGTCAAGATGCCGAGCACGCTTCATTGAGCAGGGACGCTAAAAAGATTCGAAGTGGAGAAGATTGTCGGCGAGAATCATTCCATCCGATTCGCGCCCTGTCAGTATAACAAGGGCCCGCCAAACGAGAACCTTCAATCGTCGACACGGGGTTTTCCACGCAGACGTTTCTTCTCGGATTGCTGTCGCTTTCCTTCCAACCGTCGCCGCTTACTGCCCAGCGTCGGTCGCGTCGCAGTTCGTTTTTTGGGGGGCAAACGACATCCCAGCAACATCGAGACCAACCGCTCGCGGGCGTCGGCAAGATTTCGAGATTGGTCCCGTGTCGCCTCGCTGTGCAGGACCATTTCCCCTTCTTTGTTGATGCGAGTTCCAAACTGGGTGACGAAACGCTTGCACCAAAATTCGTCGAATCCGGTCTGCGGCTGCGGTTTCCAACGCAGCGTCACCTTGGAATTGACTTTGTTGACGTTTTGTCCGCCCGGACCGCCACTTCGCGACGCCGACCAATTCAGGTCCGCTTCTGGAATGACAAAACGACTTGTTACGGGTAAATCAGCCATGGCCTCAGGTTCTACAATGCATTCCCGGCGGTAGCCACCATCGGCGACTCCGCTCCCACCGGATCGTTCAATTTCGATTCACGATTCCTCACCCAATCCTGTTTCCGACCCACCACGGTCGATGATTGCTCCACGAGCCCGCTTCATGACGCCGCAACACCCAAACAAGATCAGCTCCATCGCCATTGCAACATCGCCGACCTGCGATCGATCACAAACGATGTGGTTCTGTCTCATCTGTGCAATCGTTTTGACGTTCGTCGTGATATCGACCGGACGAGCCCAGTCGCCGCTGACCCAGGGCGACTGGCCACGTTTTCTCAACGATGATTTCAGCGGCAGTGCGAAGTTGACGGAATCGGCTCCCAACTCCATCGCATCATTGAACTGGAAAAGCGAACCCAAGTTCCATTGGTCTTTGGATGTGGGAGACGGGTACGGCATCGGTGTGGTTCGCGGTGAAAACTATTTTCAATTCGACGCGACCAATGATTCGGAACGACTTCGCAAAATTGACCTGGCCACCGGAGCGGTCAAATGGACTCGTTCGTATCCGCTCGACTACCGAGACATGTACGGCTACGAAACGGGTCCACGATGCAGTCCCACCATCGCCGAGTTGGATGACGGATCCGGGGACGCCCAAATCTTCACCTATGGCGTTGCTGGTCAACTGACCGCATGGAGTTGCGAGTCGGGCGATCAACTGTGGACGAATTCACTCAACGAGAAGTACGACGTCGTTCAGAATTTCTTCGGCGTCGGTTCGTCTCCGTTGATCGTTGGCGACCAAGTTATCGTGATGGTTGGCGGCAGTCCCGATGAGCAACAAGCTCTCGCCCCTGGGCGACTCGATCGAGTCGTTCCCGAAGGCACGTTGATGGTGTCACTGGATCGATCAACCGGCGACGTACGATGGACCGGCGGAGATGACTTGGCCAGTTACAGCAGCCCACGAACCATCACGATTGGCGGCAAGGAATACTTGCTCATGTTCGCTCGCGATCATTTGTGGGTGCTGGATCCGACCGACGGTCAATCGCTCGGGAAGGTCTATCATCGAGCGGACATCTTGGAGAGCGTCAATGCGATGGTTCCAATCGTCGATGGCAATCGTGTGCTGATCAGCGAGTGCTACGACGCTGGCGCGGCGGTTTATGACATCAACGTCGAAAACGACCGAGCCCTGTTTGAAACCGTTTGGAAAGATCCCGTGGGTCGTCGGCGATCGCAGGCATTGCGGTCACACATGTCGACGCCGATCCTTCACGGTGGCTACCTCTACGCATGCAGCGGCCGCAATGCACCGGACAGTGATTTTCGATGCATCGACTTCGCTACCGGAGAGGTGAAGTGGACCGCCCTCGATCGACGACGCAGCACCTCGACACGATTGGGCGACGTCTTGCTGGTGCTGAAGGAGACCGGCTCGCTACACATTGTCCGTGCGACACCGGATCGATTCGATGAGCTGGCGGTCTGGGAGCTCGAATTCACCGCTGGCGACCGTCCAGCCCTGCAATTCCCTTGCTGGTCCGCCCCCGTGATCGTCGGCGATCGCATGCTCATCCGCGGCGACCGAACCGTCCTCTGCCTGGCACTGCCAGAACACAATCCGTCCTGAGTCACTGCCCCGTAAGATGGTCTTCCAAGACCGTCGCCCAAAACCCGTACGATGGTCTTCCAAGATTGTCGACTTCAACTTTGATGTTGCTGGACCAGGATTCAGGCCGGGCTTGGAAGCCCAGCCTACGGCAACTACCTCGCCAAACCTCTCGTACGATGGTCATCCGAGACCGTCGCGCCATACCTTGTACGATGGTCTTCCAAGACCGTCGACTCGATTCTGTGGCATGACTTCGACCGCCTTGGAAGGCGGTCGTACGTAGCAATTGGCAACGCATTACGGATCAGATCGACCGATTCTTTGAACGCGTCGCTTTGCAGCTCCGTAAAATGACGTTCCGGTCATTCGCCGGGTGCCGCCCCATCGCTTGAACTCCCAACGAAACAATTCATGGACACTTCAAAACCCAATTCCGATTCGCCGTCTCGCGACCGACGCGAACCCGTGGGTGGGGTGATCCACGCCTATCAAAAGTACGACCCGGTCGCTTTCCCACCACCCAGCCAACCGCCGCCGGACCTCGTGTCGCCCGCGTTCGAGCAAGCGTTGATGTACGGCAACTTCCAAGAGCTGTCCGAGGAAGACCTCGCCAACGCGGTGAAGCTTGATCCAAGCCAAATCGCGGGCCTGGGACCGAGCATCGACTTTTTGAAAGCGCTGCTGGAGGATCGCAAACGCAAAATCCTGGAAACGTACGAAGCTCGCACGGTTCAGAAAAAGGCTCGCAAGGCGTTCCACCAAGCCGCCAAGAAAGTGAAACCGCCTGCCAAAATGGAAAAGCTTTTCCAAATGGCGATCAATCAAGAACAACCCTTCATGATTGAACGGTTGTGGTACCAGTCCGGCGACGACAACGGAGACCTCGCCCGCAACTTGCTGGCGACCGGCTCGGCGATGGAAGACAAGCACAACATCGAAGAACTGGCCACGAAGTATGACTTCATCGGCAATGAATCGATGTCGATCCGCAAGGCACTCGAGATCAAAGAAGAACTCGAAAAGATCGACGAACTGTTGCAGCAACTCGAAGAAGCCGAGAAGACTGCTCAGATCGGTTTGATCGACATGGAAATGCTGAGCGAGTTCGCACAACCGGGCGACATGGAACAGCTCGAGGACATGCGACGACAAGTCGAAAACCTGATGCGAGAACAAGCCGAACGGCAAGGCCTCGAACGCAACAAGGACGGATCCGGTTTTCGCCTGACACCGCAAGCCTACAAGATTTTCCAAGGCCGATTGCTCGAGCAGATCTTCAGCGAACTCGATCCGTCACGCACCGGGCGTCACGAAGGTGATGTGGTCGGCGAAGGAGCCGTGGAACTGCAACAGACCAAACCGTACGAGTTCGGTGACAGCGTCGCCAACTTAGATTTGCCGCAGACAATCATCAACGCGTTGCTGCGTCAAAAGGATGAACGCCCGCTGCGACTGCACGGCGACGACATCGTGGTCCACAAGACTCGCAATCATCCGAAAGCCGCCACGGCGGTGATCATGGACATGAGCGGGTCGATGCGGTACGAGGGCCAATATATCAACGTCAAACGCATGGCGCTGGCACTGCAAGGATTGATCAACAGCGAGTACCCCGGCGACTTCCTGAAGTTCATCGAGATGTACACGTTCGCGAAACTGCGGACGCCGGGTGAAATCATCGAGTGCATGCCCAAACAGGTCACGATTCATGATCCTTGGGTTCGCTTGAAGTGCGACATGAGCAACCCGGACATCAGCGAGCACGAGATCCATCCGCACTTCACCAACATCCAACACGCGTTGCAAATGGCCAGACAAAATCTGGCGACTTGCGACACGCCCAATCGCCAAGTCGTGTTGATCACGGACGGTTTGCCAACCGCGCACTTCGAAGGCGAGTGGCTGTACATGCTGTATCCACCCGATCCACAAACCGAAGCCGCCACGATGCGTGAGGCTCAGCTTTGCGCCAAGGAAGGGATCACGATCAACATCTTCTTGATCCCCAGTTGGTCGCAGAGCGAAGAAGACATTCGGTTCGCCTACCGGATGGCCCAATCGACTCGCGGGCGAGTGTTCTTCACCAGCGGAAAGAACCTCGATCGATTTGTGCTGTGGGACTACGTCAACAATCGCCGAAGCATCATCGCTTAAAGCAAGTGGCATAGGTTTCCAGCCTGTGATTCGAACCGACATCCGCGATCTCACAGGCAGGAAGCCTATGCCACACTTGTTGGTGTTGTGCTAAAACGCCTGCATGGCTGAACCAATCTCGAAACAACAGATGGCGTGCGACGAAGCGACTGCGAAGTCGCTGATCCTGGACAATTGGAATTCGGTTCGAAGTTCGGTTTCTGAAACCGCCAAGCGGTGCGGTCGTTCCCCCGACAGCGTTCGAGTCGTCGGAGTCACCAAATACGTCGACCCAGAAATCACGGGCTGGCTCGTCGAAGCCGGCTGCCATGACTTGGGAGAGAACCGGCCGCAATTGCTGGAGAGCAAATTCCAAACGCTCGATGATGCCACCATTCGCTGGCACCAAATCGGCAACTTGCAACGCAACAAAGTCCGGCGTCTGCTTCCCTCAGAACCGCTCGTTCACGCGATCGCCAGCGAACGGTTGCTCGATGCGTTGCACAATGAATGCTTGCTTCAATCACGCTCGATCGATGGCTTGATCGAGATCAATGTTAGCGAAGAAGAAGCCAAAACCGGATTGCCGATCAACCAACTGGAACCACTCTTGGTCCACTGGCAAAGTCTCGAGACCAACTCCAACGCGGGGCTGCAAATCAAAGGCTTGATGGCGATGGCGGGCTGGGGCACTGACGAGTCCACTGCCGCAAAACAGTTTGCCAAATTGCGAGAACTTCGCGATCAAATGGAATCGGCCACGGGAGTCTCGCTCCCTGAGTTGTCGATGGGAATGAGCGGCGACTATCCCGCCGCGATCGCCGAAGGAGCCACGCTGGTCCGCATCGGCACGCGGTTGTTCCAAGGTGTTCTGCCGACTGGTTGATGACAGTTGTGAGAGGCCGGCTTAGAGTAGGACCGTTGTTCGACTCTGGGGCCGACCGGACGATTGCAAAGTGCAAAATGGACATTGCAAATTGGCAATTGGCGACCGGTGCAATCATGTCAAACCAAAACCACTTTGCAATTTGCATTGAACAATTTGCACTTTGCAATCCATCCCATCACGTAGGCCAGGCCTCGCCTGGCGATCGCCCTCCGCCGATCCATGCTGCTCTCGCGAAAGCACACGAAAGGACGACTCGCTTTGTCCCAAAGCATCGGCGTGGCCGCCATGTGAGACATGGCTTACGGGGCGATTGCAAATTGCAAGATGGACATTGCAAATTGGCAATTGGCGACCGGTGCAATCATGTCAAACCAAAAACACTTTGCAATTTGCATTGAACAATTTGCACTTTGCAATCCATCTCATCACGTAGGCCAGGCCTCGCCTGGCGTTCGTCCTCCGCCGAGCGATCCTGCACTCGCGAAAGCACACGAAGGAACGACTCGCTTTGTTCCAAAGCATCGGCGTGGCCGCCATGTGAGACATGGCTTACGGGCGATTGCAAATTGCGAAATAGACATTGCAAATTGGCAATCGCCGACCGTTGCAATCAGGTCGGACTAAAAACACTTTGCAATTTGCATTGAACAATTTGCACTTTGAAATCCATCTCATCACGTAGGCCAGGCCTCGCCTGGCAATCGCCCTCCGCCGATCCATGCTGCTCTCGCGAAAGGACGACTCGCTTTGTCCCAAAGCATCGGCGTGGCCGCCATGTGAGACATGGCCTACGGGGCGATTGCAAATTGCGAAATAGACATTGCAAATTGGCAAGTGCTGACCGGTGGAATGACGCCTGCCGAACGACGAACATTTTGCAATTTGCATTTGTCAATTTGCACTTTGCAATCCATCCCACCACGTAGGCCAGGCCCCGCCTGGCGATCGCCCTCCGCCGATCGATCCTGCTCTCGCAAAAACGCACGAAAGGACGACTCGCTTTGTCCCAAAGCATCGGCGTGGCCGCCATGTGAGACATGGCCTACGGGCGATTGCAAGATGGACATTGCGAATTGGCAATTGGCGACCGGTGCAATCATGTCAAACCAAAAACACTTTGCAATTTGCATTGAACAATTTGCACTTTGCAATCCATCCCATCACGTAGGCCAGGCCTCGCCTGGCAATCGTCCTCCGCCGATCGATCCTGCTCTCGCAAAAACACACGAAAAGACGACTCGCTTTGTTCCAAAGCATCGGTGTAGCCGCCATGTAAGACATGGCCTACGGGCGATTGCAAAGTGCAAAATGGACATTGCAAATTGGCAATTGCTGATCGGTGCAATCATGTCAAACCAAAAACACTTTGCAATTTGCATTTGTCAATTTGCACTTTGCAATCCACCCCACCACGTAGGCCAGGCCCCGCCTGGCGATCGCTCTTCGTCGGCAAACGCCGCTCTCGCAAGAACACACGAAAGCACGACTCGCTTTGTTCCAAAGCATCGGCGTGTTCGCCATGTGAAACATGGCCTACGAGCGATTGCAAATTGCTTCCTACAAAGCTTGCATCAACGCTTCGCCAAACGCTCGCCGTACTTTGGAGGCGTCCGCGTTCGGAAAATTGGCTCGCTGGACCATCAGGATCATCGCCACTTCATTCTCCGGATCGATCCAAACCTGCGTTCCGTGAGCACCACCGTGACCGAACGTTCCCGGCGTGTATGCCTCGGTCACGCCTTGCGGTTCGCGAATCACGCAGCAACCGATTGCCCATCCGTTGCCGGGGGTGAAACCGGGTTTCAAATCACCGGTGCAGATCGTTCGCATCTGCTGCACAGCGGACACGGACAACAACTGTTCATCGCCCACCCGGCCATCTCGCAACAGCATCTGGCAGAACTTGCCGTAGTCGTCCGCCGTGGAAAACAAACCCCCGTTCGCTGCGGGGAATCGGTTGCGGTTCATCGCTGTGTCACCGGATAAAACACTGATCGTGTCTTCTTCCAGACGCTTTGGTTTCGCACCGTCCCCTTCGACAACGCGGTACGTCTTCGTCAATCGCTGGTGTTGCTCCGGTGACAAGTAAAACGTCGTGTCGGCCATCCCCAGCGGCTTGCAAATTCGTTCCTCCACGAAGCGATCAAAAGTCATCCCGGAAACCACTTCCACGATTCGAGCGGCGGTGTTGATGCCGGTTTGACTGTATCGCCATTGGCTGCCTGGTTCGAACATCACCGGCAACTCAGCGTATCGTTTTGCAACGATCTCCAGCGTGGGATCCGTGTAGGCACTTTCTCGCGGCAATTCGCTCATGCCCGAAGTGTGCGTCATCAAGTGACGAATCGTGATGTTCGCAGGCGTGCCATCAGCCAACTTCAGCTTCTTCATCATTGGCAGATGCTTGGAAATCGGATCGTCAACCGACAGCTTGCCTTCATCTTGCAGCATCAACACGCAAGCCCCGGTGATGGGCTTGGTCATCGAAGCGATCCAAAACAGAGTGTCTCGCTTCAGCGGTGTTTCCTTGGCGACGTCAGCCATTCCGACCACACCGACGTGCTTCACCGATTCCGGGCCGACCACCAACGTGACCGCTCCCGCGATTTCCTTGTCCGCCACGAACTGCTGCATTGACTGCGTGATCGCCGGGATTTCGGGATCGTTTGCTTGAGCGTGATCGACCGCCATATTTCCGGCTAACAAACTCATCACCAATGCACCCAAAATCCAACGCATGATCTCGCCTTCGCAGTTGCCGAAAAACTTGTAAGCATCGAAATCAAAGCTCGATGCCAAACGAAACATTCTATTCGGGCTGACGAACGCGATGTTCGCTCACCCGCGGCACGGGATTTTCTTCGTCACGGATTTATGGCATGGTGGCAAACCGCGACGCGGACATGCCTGAGCCAGTCGCTTGAACTGAAACGCCCCTCGAATCGAGAACCATCGTTGGCGAAGAAGAAAATCGAAACACGGATGCGTACGTTCGGAATTCACTCCAAGTGGGACGGGGAATCCAAAGAACTGCCGCGGTTCATCCGTAGCACAACAACCATCCCGGCACGTGTCGACGTTGAGTTTGGATTCATCGTCAACATCAAGGGTGCGAAGAACCAAGAGTTGTTCTTTTGCATTGATCACCCCGGCATCAAGGATGAACAGGGCAAGACTCGTGCGCCGTTTGATGGTTCCGTGTACGTCAAAACCAATGATTGGAACTTCTACTTAGGCGACACAGTCTGGGACCCAATCGAAGACAAATTGGGCCCGTGG
Organism: Rhodopirellula sp. UBA1907; assembly: GCF_002337565.1. Classification (NCBI taxonomy): domain Bacteria; kingdom Pseudomonadati; phylum Planctomycetota; class Planctomycetia; order Pirellulales; family Pirellulaceae; genus Rhodopirellula; species Rhodopirellula sp. UBA1907. The sequence goes on from NZ_DDGH01000099.1 coordinate 18,000, forward strand.
CAGATGTGGCTGGAGATCGATGGCAACATCATTGCCGAGAAAACCTTTGAGGTTGTCCCGGCATCGGATGTGGCAGAAGCTTCGTAAGACAGTGGGATAGGCTTGAAGTGGGATAGGCTTCCAGCCTGTCGT
>NZ_DDGH01000099.1:18265-33772 GCF_002337565.1 Rhodopirellula sp. UBA1907
ACAGGCTGGAAGCCTATCCCACAACAGCGTTGAACTACAGGTTCATCGCTTTGGATTCTTCGGTGAAGATGGTCTGGGCACGGTCAGGACCAACCGACAACACACCAACGGGAATGCCAACCAACTCTTCGATGCGTTTGACGTAGGCCATAGCGAGTGGCGGGAAGTCATCGACCGAGCGAGCGTCATCCACCGGTGTGTTCCAACCTTGGATCGTTTCGTAGATCGGTTTGCAACGACGAAGCTGCTCCGCGTGCGCTGGCACGCGATGGATTTCTTTGCCGTCCAGTTCGTATGCGACACAGACCTTCAGCTCATCGAAGTGAGCGAGCACGTCCATCATCATCAGTGCCAAACGGGTCACGCCGGACAAGCGAGCGGTGTAACGAACGGCAACCGCGTCGAACCAACCACAACGACGTGGGCGTCCGGTGGTCGTTCCAAACTCGTTTCCGAGTTTGCGGATCTTCTCGCCCGTTTCGTCTTCCAGTTCGCTCGGGAAGGGACCGCCGCCAACACGCGTGCTGTAAGCCTTGCAGACACCGAGAACTTGGTTGATCCACTTGGGCGGCACACCGGCTCCGGCACAGACGCCAACCCCTGACGAGTTGCTGCTGGTTACAAACGGGTAAGTCCCGTGATCGATGTCGAGCAAAGCACCTTGAGCACCTTCGAACAGCATCTTTTGGTTGGCTTCCGCAGCGTCCAAGACCATGTCGGTCGTGTCGGCGATCATCGGAGCCAAACGTTCGGCCCAAGAAGCCGCCAAAGCGACCATTTTCTCGGGTGCGATCGAATCAAGCTCTTCCTGGGAAGCACCCAAGTTCTTCAGCAACGCTTGCTTTTGTGTCGCGACGGTTGAGATACGTTCGTCACGCGAACCTTCGATCAAGTCGATCATTCGAATCGCGTGGGTGCGTCCGACTTTGTCTCGGTAACACGGGCCGATGCCACGGTTGGTGGTTCCAATCGATTCACCGCGAACCGCCGTTGCGTTGATGGTCGCGTCTTCGATCATGTGCCACGGCATCACCAAGTGAGCTCGTTCACTGACCTTCAGGTTTTCGAAGACATCGATCCCGCGAGCTTGCAAGCCATCGATTTCTTGCAGCATCGTGGTCGGGTTGATCACCACGCCGGGGGTGATGACGTTTTGAACGTCGCTGTGCAGAATCCCGGACGGAATGTGGTGCAGTTTGTAGGTTTCATCACCAGCGACAACGGTGTGCCCTGCGTTGGCTCCGCCTTGATAGCGAACGACCCAATCAAAACGTGGTGCCAGCAAGTCGACGAGTTTGCCTTTGGCTTCGTCGCCCCACTGCAGACCAATGACACAAGTTCCGGACAAGGGATTTTCTTTCAGTGATGAAGGGTCGTTGACACGAAAAGGCTATTCGACGAGCGATCCACCCGCGAAGGATTGGCCTTCCGTTCTCGATCAAAGTAGGAAGAAGTCAGCCGATGGCTGACACAAGATCAGTCTCGCATTTCGCCATGGTCAACTGATTCGCACGGGAGCGAATCAGCGACCGGCAAACACGTTGAGACTCAGGACAGAGCCGCTTTGACAACCGCGTCGGTGTTGATACCGAAGCACTCATAGACAGCGTCGAATGGGCCACTGGCACCAAACGAGTGCATGCCGACAAACTTGCCTTGCGAACCGATCCAGCGGTCCCAGCACATTTGAATGCCGGCTTCGATGGCAACGCGGTTGGTGACTTCGGGTGGCAAGACTTCGTTGATGTACGAAGCGTCTTGCTGAGCGAAGATGTCCATGCAGGGCATGCTGACGACGCGAACCTTTTTGCCTTGAGCGGTCAATTTTTCGCCCGCATCAACGGCCATGTGAAGTTCGCTGCCGCTGCCCATCAGAATCACGTCGGGCGTGCCTTCGCAGTCGCTGAGGATGTAACCACCACGAGCACATCCCGATGCCGCGGCGTACTTGCTGCGGTCCAGGGTTGGCATGTTCTGACGTGACAAAACAAACGCACTGGGGTGATCGTTGATGCCCATCGCGGTGCGATAGCACTCAGCGACTTCGTTGGAATCACCAGGACGGAAGACGTTCAAACCTGGGATCGCACGGCAAGCGGTCAGGTGTTCGACTGGTTGGTGAGTCGGTCCGTCTTCGCCGACGCCGATCGAATCGTGCGTCAGGATGTACATGGTGGGTTGATGCATGATGCTGGACAACCGCATTCCACCACGCATGTAGTCGGTGAAGACGAAGAACGTCGCGGCGTATCCACGCAAACCAGACAAGCACAAACCGTTGGCGATTCCAGACATCGCGTGTTCGCGAATTCCGAAGTGCAGGTTGCGGCCTTTGTATTGGCGTGGCAAGAACTCGCCGGCACCTTCGAACTTCAGGTCCGATTTATTCGACGGTGCCAAGTCAGCGCTTCCGCCGATCATGAAGGGAACGTTCTTGGCGATCGCGTTGAGAACTTTGCCGCTGCTGTTACGAGTCGCGTCGCCCTTGGCGTCGGCTTCGAAAACCGGGATGTCTTTGTCCCAACCTTCGGGCAATTCACCAGCGAACATGGCTTTCAGTTCGGCAGCCTTGGTGGGCTCGGCCGCTTGGTACTTGGTCCAAACGTCTTCCCACTGGCTCGATGCGGTCGCGCCGCGTTTGCCAACGCCTTCAGCGAAGTGCTCACGAACACCTTCGGGGACATAGAACTTTTCGTCTTCGGGCAAACCGTAGGACTTCTTGGCCAGGGCAACTTCGTCCCAACCCAGTGGTGCACCGTGTGCGCCGTGCGTGTTTTGCTTGTTGGGTGCACCGTAGCCAATGATCGACTTCACAACGATCAAAGTGGGCTTGTCACCGCACGCTTGGAATTTCGCGATCGCTTTGCCCAGCGCGTCGACATCGTTGGCATCGTCCACGTGCAGGACGTTCCATCCGAGCCCTTCGAACTTCTTGCCCATGTCTTCGCTGAAGGCAAGCTCGGTGTCACCTTCGATGGTGATGTTGTTGTCATCGTACAACCAGCAAAGGTTGTCGAGTTTCAAGTGACCGGCGACGGAGGCAGCTTCGGTCGCGATGCCTTCCATCAAGTCGCCGTCGCTGCAGATGGCGTAGGTGTTGTAGTTGAACAGCGTCAAATCGTCGGTGTTGTAGTTGGCGGCCAACCATTTTTCGGCCATCGCCATTCCGACGCTGTTGCTGACGCCGGCACCCAGAGGTCCGGTCGTGGTTTCGATTCCTGCGGCTTCGGCGAACTCGGGGTGCCCGGCACAAACGCTGCCGATTTGACGGAAGTTTTTGATGTCTTCCAGCGAGATCGATTCGCCGCCGGTTGGATTGCCGTATCGGTCCGTTGCCTGGACGCCGATCAGGTGCAGTGTGCTGTAGAGCAGCATGCTGGCGTGGCCACAGGACAACACAAATCGATCCCGGCCCGGCCAGTGTGGCTTGGCGGGGTCGTAATTCATTGTGTTTTGGAACAATTGATACGCGATGGGAGCCAACGCCATCGGCGTGCCGGGGTGACCACTGTTGGCGGTTTGGACGGCATCCATGCTGAGGCAGCGGATGGTGTCGATGGCGAGGGTTTGATTGTCAGTGGTAGTGGCAGTCATCGGCACGCGCGAGAAGGTTTGAGGAGCGGAATTTCAGACCCGGAAAGCGTACCGGCGAGGCTCCAAACACGAAAGCCCTGAGGCGAAACTGCCCACCAAAACGAGGGGAACCACCAGGCATTCCCGTTGTATACTGGCGTTCGAGCCACATTCCAGAACCCCACTTTTTCAGGCGGAGAAGATGAGCCAGAGGAACAAGATGAAGATTGCGTGCACCATCCTGGTTGCCATTGCGACCTGCGGCTCAGGTGCGTCAAACGCACAATCACCGGAATTTCAGGGGCCTCGATTTGAAGGTCCACGGCGTCCCAATACGCCTCCCACCCAGACCGCACCGTCGTCGGCACACCCCACTCCCAACCACTATCCAAACGGCTACCCTCCGCACTCTTCAGCCACCGGGCCCGGTGGCGGCTACGGACGCGGCCCCATCCCACCACGAACTCGCTCGCCACATGAGGAACAGGCTCTGGAGTGGGCGATGTTTCTGCAACATCGCTTTCATCAGCCAGTGGAATTGGATACCGAACGCAAACTCAGCGAGTTGCCTCGATTGATCCAAGAGGAAGTCAGCGTTCCCTGCACGCTCGACCAAGCTGCCATGCGAATCGCTGGCGTCGACCCAGCCGCCGCGGCGGTCGAACTGCGAGCGAGCGAACTTCCGCTACGCGTTGCTTTGAAACGAGCCCTCGCTCCACTGAAGCTGGCTGCCAAGCTGACTTCGGACGGCTTGGTGATCACCGCCGACTTCACGGAACTCGCTCGGGCCGGCATCGCCACGGATCGCTGGGTGGGGATCTCCGCAGACACCACCAAGAAGATGGAGTCCGATCTGAACAAGACGGTCTCGATTGAGAGCGACAGCATCCCGCTGAACGAGGCGATCGCGACTCTCCAAGAGCAACTCCATTACCGCGTTGAGCTTGATATTTTTTCGCTGGAAGGCGAAGGCTTGTCGGCCGACATCCCCATGAATATTCATGCCAAGGAAACAAGCTTCCGTTCGGTCATGAATCGAATGCTTCGCGATCAGAATATGACCTTCCAATTCGAGGACAACGTGTGGGTCGTGACGACGGTCACCGCTGCCGAGGATCGACCTCTCAATCGAGTTTACTACCTGGAAGCCACCGGGCTGACCGAATCGATTTCCCAAGCCATGCAATTGGTTCAAACCTCCGTCGATCCAGAGTCATGGGAAGTGCTCGGTGGAATGGGCACCATGGCACCCTTGCCAACCGGCGGATCCAATCGGCCAGGCATCCTGATTTCCACCTCGTTCGCAACTCACTTGAAAATCGAAGCTCTCTTCGATGCACTCCGAGCTGGAACGGTTGGCGAGGATGTACCGACCAAGTCGGAACCGTACCAAGATTCTTTTGGCGCCATTGATTCGGGCTATTTCTGTGGGACATGCCTTCAGGCCGCTGAGGGAGGCGGAAACTCAAGCGGCAGCAGCCAGAATGCTCCCAACACGCCACAACAAACCGGCGGCATGTTCTGAACCTGTCGCACGGTGGTCCCCACCGTGAGTCCACACTCAGCTCGCCCAGAGACCATTGAGCTGCAGGTTCATGCTCGGCTTGCTGGGAGGCCCCAGCAAGCTACAGGTTGCCGCATGTTCGAAACCGCCGCACTCAAAAACCTGTCGCACGGTGGTCCCCACCGTGAGTCCACACTCAGCTCGACCAGAGCCCATTGAGCTGCAGGTTCATGCTCGGCTTGCTGAGGGCCTCAGCAAGCTACAGGGTGCGGCTTGTTCTTAACGTGTAAGGCCATGTAGCAAACTCCTCTGCGTCCCCGCGACTCACCGCCTCTGCGTCAAGCTTCACCCGCGATCGCGTCAGGCCGCTCGACGATTCCACGCCAACACGCAAACAGTTGGGGACAATTGTTCTATCCTTGCCTCGCGTCACGTTTGACCGATGGGATCTCCAACGACTTCGCCTTCGGTCCATCCCAGACGTCTTCCACCTCTTGCCCGCCAGCAGACTGGCGTAGCAACAAGTGCACACCTCCAACCAACGCCCAACCAACCGTGATTCCGACGATCGTTGGAAAACGCAAAACAAACGCGTTCCAAACCGGATTTCGCATCGTGGATACCGCGGTCAAACCGACCAAGTGCCAGCCACCGACAACAATCATCAGCAGCACCAACGCTGGAACCGCCAACAACACCAGTTGCGGCAAGCGACGAAACGTGACCTCGTAGCCGCGGCTCAGACAATCCATCGCATCCGCCTTTTCTTGGCTGACCAGCGCCGCCAATCCAAACGGGATCGCGGCCTTCGCTCCCGCTAACAACAAACCGACCACCAAACCAGCGGCGATGGCCAGCGGTGCGAAAACATACGACCACTCACTGAAGGCACGCTCGGCGGTCGCGATTCCATCTGCGAACCATAAGAAAAGCAGCAGCGGCAATGCACAGACAGCGGGCAAGACACTGATGACGATCGCTGACTTCAATCGTTTGCCAATGATCTTCCAAGTCTCAACAAACCCAGGCAGATCACGACCTGCGGTGAGCAAGACCCCCAGTCGCAAAAGAACCATCGCGACGGGAGTCCACAAAACAATCGTCCAAAGTGTTGCTTCCCAAAACGCTTCCCTCAGAAACGAACCATCCGGCGCACGGATTGGATCGAGCAGACTCCAAGGTCCCACGGCAACCAACTCGCCCAATGACGCGGTCGTTCGCCAACCTTCGGTCGCTTCAATCGGCGATTGATGATGCGCGGCGATCCGAGCCAATCCAAACCGCCAGACCACGTCCACGATCGCAACCAGCAGCAACCAAACCGGCGCACCGGCCAGCCTCGCCACATTGACCAACCGGAGCCATGGCATGACATCAGTCCACGTTCGGACTCGAGCGAACAAAGGTTGCTCGGGCGGGCGCGCATACGACTGAACGGGATCGGTGGCGGGATCAGAATCTGGAGCTGTGTCAGACAAAACCGAACTCAAAGGACCGGGGCTTTCGCGTGCCACGACCCGCGAAAACTGTCACTCGCTGGGCGTGGGGTAGAAACGCCAGTGTTGCGGATTGGGCAACGCTTGAAAATCAGAGGCCAACCGCCCTTCGGTTCCAACGGTGCTTTTGCCATCCCGCGAATCAGAGGAACCCGGGGTCCGGTTTTGCGATGAACGCACGCGGACGGCGAATTGATCTGAGATCCGCGACCAGGACTCTGGACGCGGCAGAATTTCGGTGATGGGAATTGCGATTTCGGCAAGCACTCGAGGACCGAGGTTGCTGGATGCTTCGGCTTCCGATCGCTCGTTTGATTGGGCCTGGCCCCAGCCGCTTAGAGCCACGTACCAATTCGGTTGCCAGCGAACAGATCCGTCCACCGTTGATTCTCGGTTGCCTCGCGAGTCGCACCAAAAACGGAACGACGACATCAGGTCACCATCGCCATCAACCCACAGTTCCAACGCACTCGGCCGAGTCCCCTCCGGTCGCGATCCCGCAGAAACGCCGGCGTCAACAATCGCAACGTACAAGTATTCTTGGTCGCTCACGCAGGCGAACATCAGATCGTCGGTGCGTTGCCAACGCAGGTCGCTCCAACAAGTGTCATCGAGCTCGCAATCCAATCTTGGGCGAGACTCAACGCTTGGCAATGCGATCTGCTTTCTCGTCGCGGATGGCATGCCAGAGTTTTCGCCCTCGCTCAATGGACCAGCACCCACACCCGAAATCCGACGTGCGGCCATCACAACCGGATGGTATTCCCAATTGCTTCGTTGGCTCATCGGTGGCAAAGTCGGCAAGGAACCATCGAGTGCTCCCGATGCCAACGATGCGGACGCCAACCGTGCCGAAGCACCGGGCGTGGACATCCCGCCCACCTTGCCAAACGGCGTCTTTGTTTTGGTCGTCGATTCGTAAGTCACTGGCTTCACGGCAAATGGCGACAACGACTGAGCCTGCCAATGTGTCCCCGGTTGAACCGCGTTTTGTTGCTCGGCCAATTCGTAACCACCGCCCGCATTGCTGACTCCGTCCCGACTGGATGCACCGCCTCTCCAACGCGACTGAGCACCGTTGGAATTGGATGCAAGCCAACCGGGTTGAGTCTGCGACATGGCAACCAAAGATCGCTCAAAGCTTTCTGCACGAGCTTGCAACATGCAGTCCGCCCAACGACGCACCGAGTCCACCGGCGCGGCGTCAACGATCGTTCGCAGCATGATGTTTTCGCAGGCGACCAATGCCTCCGCATGCATCACATTCTTTGCGGCACTTGCATGCAGAGCCGCGGCGCGGGTTTGCGTCCACAACCACCAAAGCAACCGAGTCCGATCCTCCGACGCCGTGCGAGGTAACAAGACCTCCAACGTGTCAGTGAGTTCCTTTGGCCGAAGCCCTGGATCCAACAGCAAGTCTTTCAGCCGTGTCAGCTGACTCATTCTGGCAGTCGCTATCTGCAAACGTCTGCGTGAGGCTTGGTCGGTCGTCCCAGCACTTGATTCCTGACCAGACGCCAAGACCAAGCCACCGGTCAACGACAGATCTCGCCGAAGTTCGGTGGAGGTTCCCGGCACGGGCGACACCACCACGCTGTCTGGCACCGCCATCCCAGGAGTCACCACCATCATCGCATCCAATGCCAAGTCGCCCACCAAAACGGCTCGGCCCGACAACAACGCATCACTGCGAAGTGCCACCGCGCGTGAGGAACTGCCGGCGGAATCGAATTGCAACTCGCTGGTGTAAACGCGTCGAGGCTGTTTGCGTATCAGCGATGCGGTCCGAGGAAAGTTGGAATCGTCCAATGTTGCACTGACCCAAGCATCCCGCGTCGACGCTGGCAAATCGGCATCCAGCACCACCACCGCTGGTTGATGCTCGCGCAACAGGCTCGCTGACGGTTTCTGTTCCGATGTTGCGGTGCTGCACCAATCGGTTCGACCGACGCCCAGTCGCATCGCGGCATGTCGAAGTCGACCAAGCAGGCGGACGGTTTCTGAATTTGCAGGTGTTGCAGAATCCATCACCACAACAACACGCCGATTCATCTCCAGAGCTTCGCGTCCGATCAACGCCCACGGCACGGAGTGTTCCGATGCCGCCACGAACATCACCGCGGCACCTCGATCAGCACCACGGACCGGTTGCCACGTTTCGCCATTGTCGGTGGATCGTTCAATCAAACCATGCGTGCCAACACGGACTCGCCAACCTTCGCCCTTGGTTTGCCGAGCCGATTGACTGGCCTGGACCAGAACATCTTGACGCAGCCAATCTCGCAGTTTGTTTTTGGATTCGATCGATTGCGATGTGTCTTCCAACCAAGTCAGCCCGCCATCGAATGAGTGAAATCGGTTCGCGGTGGTCGCCTCGGAGTCATCACCAATTGCCTCGATCGATCCGGCAGGAAGCGGCTCGGCATCAAAGCCGTTGCGTATCGCCATCCGATGCAACTTGGTCGCATCGGACGAATCCACGCGGTGCCAACTTCGTCCCGCATCGTCGCTGGCCAAAGCTACGCCGCGACTCAGCCCGGTGACCGGTTCGTAGCCACCGCCGACCGCGACCACTCGGGTTTCGGTCAAAAAGCGAACATCACACAACGCGACGTCGACTCCCGAAGCGAAGTTTCGCCACGTCAGCCCAGCGTCTTCGCTGCGGACGATCACGCCCCAATCACCGACCGCGACCAGGACTTTGCCGTCTGGCGAGACCGAAACCGCATGCAACGAGGCGTCGTCGGCGAACTGCGAGGCCGAAACATAGGCGGCCGGCAGATCAAAACTTTCCGGAGCGGTGGCCACATGACGACTGCGGGTCGTGCCCGTGTTGCCAAACGCTCGGTAAAAACCGGGCATGGTTTGGCCAGCGGCGGGAGTGGCGATCCATCCGGCGAGCAGGGCCGCCAGCAACGGCAGCAACCGAACGCCCCAATTTTGAATGGGAAGCGAAACGACAGAAGCGATCATGAGGTCCAATTCCGAACGACCGCCGCAGCGGCCCAAAAGAGGCACCAACCAGCGATGACATTGATTCCCAGCAGCATCGAACTGGCCAGAATGCGACCTTGCGAGGCGAACACGGCGGTTTCGCCGATCAGGGTGCTGAATGTCGTCAAACTGCCCAAAACACCGATTCGCACCGCCAAGAGTGTGCGGGGGTGTGCCAAAGAGGCTGCCCAGCCCGTTGCGACCCAATCGGACGCCACCAGTGCTTGAGAGAACTGGAATAGTCCCCCCAGGGCGCAGCACCCGAGCAAGTTGGCAAGCGTCGTGCCGACACTGCCATGAAGCGTCAACCAACCACTTAGCGGGGCAGAAACTACCGTCAACGTGATCAAGTAGCGTAGAACAGCCCCAATGGAGCCGCCTAGGGCGATCGCGAACAGGTCTGAAACAAAGGTCATTGAGGACAGTTCCGCGTTTTCACCATTGCCAGTCAGGGCTGAGGAATTTACGTTGGAGGGTCCTAGCTTCGGAAGTTTTTGATGATCGGAGCAAGGTCCATTTCGACTCTTTTCGAATCCCACTCTGTCCCCAGTAGACCACCACCGATGAGTACCGCTTCGAGCTCTTCCAGCGCCAACGCCGCGAAAGGCGATCAGCAACCGATGAATGGAGCCGATGTTCTCGTCAAATCGTTGGTCGATCACGGCGTCGAAGTCTTGTTCGCCTACCCCGGCGGATGCAGCATGCCAATGCACCAAGCCCTGACCCGGTACGGGGACTCGATCCGCACAATTTTGCCCCGCCACGAGCAAGGCGGTGCCTTCGCCGCACAGGGCTACTCGCGCAGCACCGGCAAAATCGGCGTGGTGATGGCAACCAGCGGCCCCGGTGCCACCAACTTGGTCACCGCTATCGCGGACGCGAAACTGGACAGCATCCCCATGCTGTGCATCACCGGCCAAGTTCCCACGGGAGCGATCGGAACCGACGCGTTCCAAGAAACTCCAATGGTGGAAATCTGCCGCGGAATCACCAAACATCACTACCTCGTGACCGACTTGGCCGATTTGCCTCGCGTCATGAAGGAAGCCTTCCACATCGCCACCAGCGGTCGCCCCGGCCCCGTTTTGGTGGACATGCCCAAAGACGTGCAGTTGGGCAATTTCCCAATCGACATGGATCCAGAAATGGATCTGCCGGGATACAGCCCCGAGGCTCCCAAAGTCGCCGGCGAAACGATCAAGCAGATGGCTGCGGCCATCAAACTGGCTCGTCGACCTGTCATCTACGCCGGTGGCGGGATCATTTCTGGTGAAGCCAGCGAAGAACTTCGCGAGCTGATCAAGAAAACAGGCATTCCAACGGTCACAACCATCATGGGACTGGGCGCGGTCTCGCCTGATGACCCTCGTTCGCTCGATTGGTTGGGCATGCACGGTGCCGCCTACGCCAACTACGCCGTTCGCGATTGCGATTTGTTGATCGCATTGGGCGTGCGTTTTGATGACCGAGTGACCGGCAAAGTGGAAGCGTTCGCGAAAGACGCGAAAATCATCCACGTTGACATCGATTCGTCAGAATTGAACAAGAACAAACAAGCCCACATCCCGGTTCGCGGCGACGTGAAGGATGTGCTTGTTCAGCTGAACAAAATTGTTCAGGCACCTGAAATCGAAGCTTGGCAGAAAACCTGTACTGAGCTGAAAGCCAAGTACCCACTGAAATACGACAACTCGTTCGACGGCATTTTGCAACAGCACGCGATCGCGACGCTCAGCGACATCACCGCCGATCGGGAAACCTACGTCAGCGTTGGCGTGGGACAGCACCAAATGTGGGCCGCCCAGTTCTTCAAGTTCCGCAACCCTCGGACTTGGATGAGCAGCTCGGGACTCGGCACGATGGGCTTTGGATTGCCGGCCGCCATGGGCGTGCAAGCCGCTCACCCGGACGCCCTGGTCATCGACATCGATGGCGACGGCAGCTTCCAGATGAACATCCAAGAACTCGCAACTTGCTTCTGCGAAAAGCTTCCTGTGAAAGTCCTGCTGCTGAACAACCAACACCTGGGAATGGTGGTTCAGTGGGAAGACCGATTCATGGATCGCAACCGTGCTCACACCTACCTTGGCCCCATCGATCACGAAGAAGCCAAGGGTAAGAGCACCGCGGATCGCTTCGAATACGCCAGCGACCGTTACCCGAACTTTGTGCAAATCGCCAAAGGCTACGGATGCGGTGCCGCCACGGTCAAAAAGAAAGCGGACCTCGAAGGTGCCATGCGAGAAATGATTGATCACAAAGGCCCCTTCTTGCTGGACGTCGAAGTGCCCTACCAAGAACACGTGCTGCCAATGATCCCCGGTGGAATGACCGTGGACGACATGCTCTTGGACTGATCCTGAAAGTGGAAATGGATACCGCAGTGGAAAACCCCGCAGTGGAAAAAAACGGGCAACCGACCCCCTCATCGACGTCGACCGCAACCGACGCAGCACCAACCCCCAACGCACCCAACCGCCCCGCGCCGAACACGGCCGGGAATCGGAAACGAGGTGTGCCTGAGGGCGTGTGGCGGAAGTGCGACTCGTGCGGCGCCTCGCTGTTCTACAAAGAAGTTCAGCAGCGTCTGAACGTCTGCCCACAGTGCGACCATCACTTTTACGTGAGCGCGTGGGAACGTGTCGCTCAAGTGCTCGATGATGGCACGTTCGAACCGATGAACGAACATCTTCGGCCGACTGACCCGTTGGAATTTCGCGATCGTCGTTCCTACGCCGAACGTCTGGTTGGCGAACAAAAACGCACCGGACTAACCGATGCGGTCCTGACCGGCACCGGCATGATCCGCGCTCGACGAGTCGCTTTCGCAGTGACCGACAGTGCCTTCATTATGGGCAGCATGGGATCGGTTGTCGGCGAACGCCTGACTCGATTGATCGAACGTGCCACCGAACAAAACCTGGCGCTGATCATCATCAGTGCTTCCGGTGGTGGTGCTCGAATGCATGAAGGCATTCTGTCGCTGATGCAAATGGCCAAGGTCTCCGCCGCCCTTTCGCGTTACCACGCCGCGGGCGGCTTGTTCATCAGCGTGCTGACCAACCCAACCATGGGCGGCGTCGCTGCCAGCTTCGCTTCCCTCGGTGACTTGGTCTTCGCTGAACCCAAAGCCTTGATCGGTTTCGCCGGACCGCGAACGATCAAAGCGACCATCGGCATCGAATTGCCCGAAGGGTTCCAAACCAGCGAATTCCTGCTGGAACATGGCTACATTGATCGCATCGTTCATCGAAAATCGTTGAAGACGGAAATCGCCACCGCCATCGACTATTGCGGGAAGTAACCGATGGGCTTGCTCGATTCGATCATGGGCGCGTTCTCCAAAGGCAGCGGTGGCTCGCTGAAGAGAATCGACGTTGAAAAACGATTCGAGCGTTCGCGGACCGCAGCGACGGGAACGATGAGCAACTTCTTCGTTGCTTACGACCTGGAACGAAAAGAGAACGTCGGGGTCAAAATCCTCGACCCTGAAAAATACGAACTGTTCGAAAGCCGCTTTAAAGGTTTGAACAAACCTTCCGAAGGCGAGATCGCGATGCAGATGAAGCATCCGCTGATCGTGAAGACTTTCGAACATGGAATCACGGCAAAGAACCAACGCATCTTGGTGATGGAATACATCGCCGGCGCGGGCATTCAAGATGTCATCGTTCGCAAGAAACGTGAAGTCATCGACGGCAAAGAAATGCTGCTGATGCGAGAGATGGCCGAGTCACTCGCATACGTGCACGAGCAAGGCTTCATCCACCGCGACGTCTGTCCCCGCAACTTCATTTGCACTCCACCCAAAGACGGCGAAGAAACCGTCTCCGGCGTGCGACTGATCGACTTCGGCTTGACCGTGCCAGCGACACCTCCGTTCATGGCTCCGGGAAACCGAACCGGGACACCGCTTTACATGTGCCCCGAAATCGTACGCCGCCGAGCGACCGATCAACGCGTCGACGTGTTCTCGCTTGGCGTGACGTTCTACTGCCTGCTGACATTCCAACACCCTTGGCAAGGTGAGATTGTCACCGGGCGAGCGGCGCTGCAACACGATACCGAAACCGCGACTCCGATCCTGGAACGCCGCGAAGACGTTCACCCTAAAGTTGCTCGCGTGATCACGCGAATGATCGAGCCCAACGTGGACAACCGATTGCCGTCGATCAAAGAGTTTCTCTCACAAACTCGCGGACTCGAATCCGCCTTCGTCAGCTAGCCAGCAATAGCTCGCTCACTCGTCGGGGCGTGCCCCATTCTTCGCCGATGAACTCGGCACAGCCACACGCATGAAAACGGTGGCGAACGGTTCGGTTAAACTGGGACTAGCCATTGATTGCCACTCGGCTTTCCCGGCTCTCGAATCCCACCCCACAGCTCACCGTTCACACGGAATCCATCATGCCCCACCGTCGCGATTTCCTTGCGGGCTCCCTCGCTGCCGCATCCCTTGCTTCGCTGCCAACCAGCAATCTTTTCGCGGCTGATTCTGAAACCAACAGCCGTTGGCCCATTTGCGTTTTCACCAAACCGCTCAACTCGATGTCGTTTGATGAGATGGCCGCCGCACTTGCAAAAGCGGGCTTTGATGGCGTCGAAGCCACCGTGCGAAAAGGTGGCAACGTCGAACCCGCCGACGCGGCCGAGAAGCTGCCCGAGATGCAGCGAGCGATGCAAAAACACGGTCTCGAAATCACCCTCATCACGACCGACATTGGTTCGATGGACGATTCCCATCGAGCCACCGTTCTCGAAACGGCGGCCGACCTGGGCGTCTCGCGATTCCGCATGCGGTATGGCAAGTACAACCGCAAGCAGCCAATCAAACACCAACTTGATCACTGGAAGCAACAATTTGGCGAACTCGCGGATTACTGCGGGAAGATCGGCATGCAGGCGCTGTACCAAAACCACGCCGGGGAAAACTACCTGGGTGCGTCGCTGTGGGATCTGGATCGAGTTCTTTCTGACATCTCGCCGGACCACATGGGCGTTGTCTATGACATCCGGCACGCACAAGTCGAAGGCGGCATGAGTTGGCCGGTGACTTGGCGAATGATCCAGCCCCGCGTTCGGATGCTGTACGTCAAAGATTTCCAATGGGACGATGGCCGAGTCACCAACGTGCCGCTGGGCGATGGGCTGGTCAGTCAAAAGTTCTTCGATGCGGTGAAAGCCAGCGACCTGAATTGCCCGATCTCATTGCACGAAGAATACCTCGACCATCGTGATCCCGCCCTCGTGCCACAGCATCTTGAAGCGATGACCACCGACCTGAAGACGCTTCAAAAACGCCTCGGCGCCAAGTAGGGCAGGCCCCGCTTGGCGATCGTTCTTCGCCGGCAAACACCGCTCTCGCGAAAGCGTTCGAAAGGACGACTCGCTTTGTTTCAAAGCATCGGCGTGGTCGCCATGTGAGACATGGCCTACGGGCGATTGCAAATTGCAAAGTGGACATTGCAAGTTGGCAATTGCTGACCGGCGAAATCACGCTTGCCGAGCCACGAACATTTTGCAATTTGCATTTGTCAATTTGCACTTTGCAATCCACCCCACCACGTAGGCCAGGCCCCGCCTGGCGATCGTTCTTCGCCGGTAAACGCCGCTCTCGCGAAAGCATTTAAGACGACGACTCGCTATTGCTCCAAAGCATCGGCGTGGTCGCCATGTGAGACATGGCCTACGGGCGATTGCAAATTGCAAAGTGGACATTGCAAATTGGCAATTACCGACCGGTGGAATCACGCTTGCCTAACGACGAACATTTTGCAATTTGCATTTGTCAATTTGCACTTTGCATTCCAGCCCACCACGTAGGCCAGGCCCCGCCTGGCGATCGCTTTTCGTCGGCAAACGCCGCTCTCGCGAAAGCGTTCGAAACGACGACTCGCTTTGTTCCAAAGCATCGGCGCGGTCGCCATGTGAGACATGGCC
>NZ_DDGH01000099.1:33833-52018 GCF_002337565.1 Rhodopirellula sp. UBA1907
ACGAACATTTTGCAATTTGCATTTGTCAATTTGCACTTTGCAATCCACCCCACCACGTAGGCCAGGCCCCGCCTGGCGATCGCCCTTCGCCGGTAAACACCGCTCTCGTGAAGGCGTTCGAAAGGACGCCTCGCTTTGTTTCAAAGCATCGGCGTAGCCGCCATGTGAGACATGGCCTACGGGCGATTGCAAATTGCAAAGTGGACATTGCAAATTGGCAATTGCTGACCGGTGGAATCACGCTTGCCGAACGACGAACATTTTGCAATTTGCATTTGTCAATTTGCACTTTGCAATCCACCTTTCGCAACAACCGCGAGTGACTCGGTTGGGGGACCACCGAGCTACAGGTTTTTGGTTCCTTCTGCGATCTGATCCACCAGCGCCGCCCGCAACGGATCATCGTCGGGTCCGCAGAATCCCCAGTGTTCACGGCGACGCCAACCTTCAGCGTGTTCGTATTGGCCGCTCATTTGACCGACCATCCGGGAAAGATCTCGCATCGCTTCGATGTAGCTGTCCATGCCTTGGCTTTCGTCCAGCCATTGCTTCTGGCTCGCATGACACGCGAGCGATTCCGCCTTCTGTTCCATGACCGCTGCGGTGTCCACATAGAAATGCGGCGTCACAAGCTCACCTGTGGGCTGACGGCAACCAACGGGCTGGGCGTGGTAAACGGTCACCGGATCCATGTAGACCGGCGCCGGAGGAATGCTTTCGAGGTTCGGCATCCCGTGGGCGAACGCAGCGCTGACCGCTAGCCGACACGCGTTTTCGTGATCTTCCATGTAGTCGATGGGCGAGTGGGTCAGCACAATTGATGCCTTGGATTGGCGAACCACCGCGGCGACCTTCTGAATGTTCTCCGTCGTGTACGCGACCTCCATGTCCGCGCAAATCGGTGGGTAGAACGTCGCACCGAGAACCTTGGCTGCTTGCTTGGCCTCCTCCAATCGAGTCGCGGCACACTCTTGCGGCCCCATCGTCGTGCTGCCGCGAGAACCATCGGCAACGTTCATGTAGTGCACGTCCCAGCCTCGCTGGCCAAGCAACAACATGGTCCCGGCGTAAAGAAACTCGATGTCATCGGGGTGCGCGGCAACGGCTAGAACGGACGGCATCAGGGACCTCTACTTCGATGAAACGAGACTCAGCTTTTCCAGAGGGACATAATACCGGACATAGCGTTCGCCGTTGCTGAACAATTCGCCTTTGGGATCATTGACCAAAACCGTCGCTCGGCGCGTGATGCGATTGACTCGACCGACCACTCGACGGGTGCCGTCGCGAAACGCAACCTGATCACCAACTCGGATATTGAACTTCGTCGCGGCCCGCTCCCGCTGGGTGATCAAATCATGCTGATAATCTGTGTGACCAAAAAAACTGCGAGCGATCGATTGAAAACGTTTTTGGTTACAATTGCCCGCGTTCCAAATCAGCATCTCAATCAAGTGAGTCATTTCGTGCTCGGCGACACGCTGCATCGCTTCGAGCCGGTCCTTGCACTGACGACCGGTAACGGTGACGGGCCGATCGACATCTTCGAAGGTCTGAAACAACAGCGTGGATGACAAAATCATTTCAAACCGACGCGGACCGTTTCGCTTGCCATTCGGATAGTGCGTGACAAGCTTTCCGGCAGCACTGGTCATTCGCGACGAAAACGAAAACTCCAATCCCTCCGCTTTCGCGACTGGCAGAACGCGTCCTTCGAAGAGAGATTCATCGAGCAGATGAATCAAACGGACCAAGTCATCCCGCCCGACTCGCTTGAAGTTGGGTCGATCGATCGTTCGGCTCAGCCCCAACACCTCAGCGTGAATCTCACGCTGCACCACCGAAATCCGCTTGGGGTCAGGGCGTCGCGTTTGCAAAAATTCTGCCAACGCGAACAAAGTGTCTCGATCGCGCGGCGGCACAACACCGGGTGGAGTCGACGGACGCTCGGCGGACTTCTCCGCAGGCGGGCGGGAACCGGAGGGCGGACCGGAACCGGAAGGCACGTTGCTAGCGACAGTCGACTTGGCACGACTCGCGGCCATCTTGGGAGCCTTCGGCGGCGGCACTCGACCGGGTTCCAAGTCCGTCACGGGACGTCGCTTGGGCGCCGGTCGCCGGTGCGGGGAAGCGGACATGCGAACCTCTCTAGGCTTCGGCTTTCTTTGGCATGTGAGCCGTGGCAGCGTCTTGACGAGCCAGCAACGTCTTTTGGTACTTGGCCTGAACGATGTCGACCACAATCAAAATCGCCAGCACGAAGTAGAACGTGCTCTTCGCCATCGGATGCACTTCGTGGCCGAACAACGCAACATGAGCCAAGTGGCCGCCCTCGCTGACCAACATCACCCCAACGATGAACAAGACAAACAGCCCCAACACTTCATACATGCGGTTCTTCTTCAAGAAGTCCGCGACTCGGTCGGCCAGGAAGATCATCATCGCACCGCTGATGACGATGGCTGTTGCCATGATCGCGAAGCTTTTGGTGAGAGCCATCGCGCTGAGGATCGAGTCGAACGAGAACACCAAGTTCATCATCACGATCAAGCCAATCGTTTTGCCAACACTGGCCGTGGCGGTCTCTTCGGAATGCCCCAAATCGGGTTCGGCGAGCAAGTGATAGATCTCTTTCAGAGCGGTCCAAAGGATGAACGCACCACCAAACAGAACGATCAAGCTGTGACCTGAAATGGCAGCGTCGATGTAACCGTTATGAAACTCAACAAAGGGCTCCTCCAAAAGCGTGATCAATCTCACGACCACGAACAACAGCACGATCCGCAAGACAACCGCCACCCCGATGCCGAGCTTGCGAACCTTCGACTGCTGATCCTCCGCGACGCGTTTGCTTTCGATTGAGATGTAAAGCAAGTTGTCGAAGCCCAATACCGCTTGAAGCAGCACGAGCATTCCGAGTGTGAACAGACCGGAGATTGAAAAGAGCTCAGCCATGGCGACGGGATTCCAAGAGATTTCAGAGAGAAGAGTCGGATGACAACAGATCAAGAACGGCTTGCAAATCAGGCGGAAGGGGCGCTGTCAGCGTCATTTCCTTCCCGGTTTGCGGATTGGTAAACGTCAACGCCTTGGCGTGCAACGCTTGGCGAGAAAGCAAAATCTCTTCGCCTTCGGGAGTCGGCTTCACTCCGGGTATTGCGACTTCCGTGCCAGCCAACCGTCTGATTTGAGAACGCGAAAGTTCGGAGTGACCGCCGTACAATCGGTCACACAAAATCGGGCATCCAATGTGGGCCAAGTGCACACGAATTTGGTGTGTCCGTCCCGTTTTCGGCCGCACGTCGACGCGTGTCACTCGACCGTGCCGTTCAACGACTTCGTAAAACGTCGACGCCGTTTTACTAGTGGAATGACCTTCGCGGATCGCTTGTTTGTCACGCTGGTACGGGTGGCGTCCGATCGATGCGTGAATCCAGTCACGATCTCGATCGAGGCGACCAAACGTGATTGCCGTGTATTCTTTTTGGACCAAGCGGTCGTGCCACTGGGCCGCGAGGTTCAAATGCACCGCATTGTTTTTCGCGACGACAATCACACCGCTGGTGTCTCGATCGAGACGATGCACGATGCCGGGACGCGTTGGACCACCGACGTCCGACAGCGACTGAAAGCGAAACGCCAACGCACTGGTCAGTGTCCCCGTCCAATTGCCGCGAGCGGGGTGCACGACCATTCCCGCGGGCTTGTTGATCACGACCAACCCGTCGTCTTCGTAGAGAATATCCAGCGGGATGTTCTCGGGAATCGTGTCGTCCGAGGCCGGAGGCGGCACGCGAAACCGGACCTTTTGCCCAGCTTTCACCTTGTAGCTCGGACGGATGATCCGCCCATCGACTTCGGCACCATCGTTCTGAACCGCGTCCCGAATTTGCGATCGGCTGTAGCCATCGCAGGACTGGGTCAGGAACAAATCGATTCGAAACCCATTGGCGGATTCAGGAACGACGAATTCTCGCATCACTCGTCGGATGCGGCAGGTTCATCGTCTGCGGGTGTTTCTTCCACTTCGGGAGTTTTCTCAGCAGCGGATTCCTCAACTGCTTCCTCAGCCGGAGCCTCTTCCTTCATTTCTTCGGCTGGCTCGGAGGTTTCTTCTTCAGTGGATTCTTCCGCTGCGGTCTCTTCGGGAGCAGCTTCTTCTGTGGCTGGCTCTTCAGGAGCCTCCGTCTCAGCGGGCTCTTCGGTCATCTCTGGCTCTTCCGTTTCCGCGTCGCCTTCTTCCGATTCAGCAGCCTCGTTTGCGTCTGCATCCGCTGCGTCACCTTCGCTCAGATCATCCATCGGCAAATCCAATGGTGGCAGATCCAAATCTGGTAGGTCAGGCAAATCGCCAGCACCTGGCAACGACGGTGGCAAGCTTGGCTCGGCGGGCGAGAAGTCTTGTTCTTGGAACCACGCCAGGAAGTCCTTGGCTTGAGGCGACGACAACGCGGCGATTCGAGCTTTGGCCTCGTCGACCATCGCGGCTGATTCGCCGACGGCCATGGCTTCTTCATATTCGCGGATGGCGTCTTCCACGTTGCCGCGAGCTTCGGCGATCTGCGCCAAACCGTAGTGAGCTCGCGACTGGATCATCGCATCGTTGCTCAACTCCATCGCCTGGTTGTAAGCCTCCACCGCATCATCCAGCAATGTTTCGGCTTCGTCGCGACTCGTGTACAACGTTGAGAATCCAATTCCCATTTGCTGACCACCTTGGTAAAGACGTGCCCAAGCTGCAGCGGAGGTATTCGGGTACTTCGCGGCAATGGTCGCTAGACTCTCGGTGTCTCCGGTGATGGACGCGTCAATCAATTGCAACGTGGCGTCGCTTCGATTGTCCGATTTGGTGCTGGAATAAAACCCGTATCCCAACACGGCAACGAAGAACGCTGCGACACCCAAGGCGATTGGCTTGGAATAAGGCTCAATCGAGTGGTTGAACTTGTCGAGGGCTCCGGCAAGTTCATTCTCGTTCAGCTGGTGACGTCGCTCGCTGTTCATACGTTCGCAGGGGTGGAGGGATTCGATTCCGTGAGCCCGAAGTATAGAAATCGCCGGAACTTAACGTCAAGACAAGCAAGTACCGAACGCCCCCACGAATGATCGCAAAAAACATGAATGCTCCTGAGAAAAAGCGGGTTTTGATTGCGGAAGACGATCCGGTTCTGCGTCATTTGTTGCAATTCACCCTGGACCGAGCCGGAATGGACGTGACCGCGGTCGCCAACGGTCAACTCGCGTGGGATGAAATTCAGTCCGGCCAAAAGTTTGATGTCTTGGTGACTGACCACGAAATGCCGGAACTCAGCGGCGTGGACTTGATCGGTCGCGTCGTTGAAACCACGTCGATCTCGGTGATCGTGCTGTGCACGGCCAAAGGATTCGAAATCGATCCGGACCGGATTGTTGACCGCCCAGGCTTGGTGTCGTTGGTCAGCAAACCCTTCAGTCCCAAACAACTGGTCAGCATCATCGAGGAACGCCTGAAAAAGAACGCTGCCGACTGAGCGAGGGAGCGTCCGAATTTGGGCGAATCCGGCTACGACGCTTCGTCTCGTAGGCCATGTTGTACATGGCAACCACGCCGATGCTTTGGGACAAAGCGAGGCGTCCTTTCGAACGCTTTCGCGAGAGCGGGATCTTTCGGCGAAGAACGATCGCCAGGTGGAACCTGGCCTACGAACGCCAGTGACTGATCTGGCCTACAATGCACCTGAGACGCTGTTCGAATCCCCCTGGACTGCGAGGTGCGACGATGACAGGCAATCGTTCCGGATTGACGCTACTGGATGTGGTGGTGGTTCTGTTTTGCATTGGGATTGTGATGGCACTGCTGATCCCAGCGGTCAGTACCCCGAGAATCTACGCGAGGATGAACCAATGCAGGACGAAAATCAAAAACCTGAGCTTGGCCGCGATCCAGTACGAAAACACCAAGGGTGAAATGCCGGGTTGGGTGATGGAATTTGGCCATTTTGGCTGGGATCCAGAAACCGAAACGGTGCTCTCTCCGTTGCGAGACCCGACTGCCGAATGGCACGAAGGTAGCTCGCAAAACCTCGCTCCTCACCGAAAGATCGGAACTTGGGCGGTCGCGTTGCTTCCTTGGCTGGATGCTCAACCAACCTACGAACATTGGACCGAAGACCGCTATCCGATCCTCACTCGAGCCGAAGGTTCCACCACCGGATTCAGCGGGCAAGGCTTTCACCCGCTTGCGGCACCGAACTTGGCGATCATGCAGTGTCCAACGGATCCCACCCAAAGTGAAGACGACGGACGCAACAGTTACGTCGCGAATGCTGGCGTGTTCTTCCCACCGCGAGACATGATCGCCGGCCAGCATGCGATCTTTCATCCCGGCGGCACAACGAAAACCGTCACGTTTGCCGAATCAATGAGCAACGAGTTCGGAGTCTTTGGGAATCAGGTCTCCGCTCGTTTGGAATCGTCTGCCGAAGACGAACACGTCCCCATCGCGAAACCAATCCGACTGGATGACTTTCGCGATGGAGCGGGCAACACCGTTTTGTTCTCCGAATCGCTTCATGCGCTTTCGTGGCATCGATCAGGATTCGTCAACGATGAGGATTTAATTTTCGAGAACCATCCCGACGAGGTGCTTTACCCAACGCTCAGTCGGTTCACCAATGCGATGGTTTGGCACGGGGTGGACTGGAGCAACGACAAGCAGCCCCGCGACATTCACCGGATCAACGGCGAACGCGCACTCACCGAAACGATGCAGATGAGCCGCACCAATGCCGCCGATTTGGCTCGCCCATCGTCGGCGCATGCCGAAGGTGTGAATGTTTCCATGGCCGATGGTGGCACACGGTTCATCTCTGAAACGATCGACATGCGTGTCTGGCAAGCACTGATGACACCCCGCGGCCGTGAACCGATTCCAGACGACGAGATGTAGCGTTGAGAGGCGATTGCAAAGTGCAAATTGATCAATGCAAATTGCAAAGTGTTTTTGCTCTGACGACTGAAATGACTTCACCGACCATCAATTGCACATTTGCAATGTCCATTTTGCAATTTGCAATCGCCCCGCGTAGGCCATGTTACACATGGCATCCAAGCCGATGCTTTGGAACAAAGCGAGGCGTGATTTATATGCCATCACAAGGGGCGACGTTCACCGGCAAGCAACCATCGCCAGGTGGAACCTGGCCTACGTTGTAAACCATTGCAAAGTGCACATTTGCAATGTCCATTTTGCAATTTGCAATCGCCCCGCGTAGGCCATGTTACACATGGCATTCCAGTCGATGCTTTGGAACAAAGTGAGGCGTGATTTATATGCCATCACAAGGGGCGACGTTCATCGGCATGCAACCTTCGCCAGGTGGAACCTGGCCTACGTTGTAAACCATTGCAAAGTACCATTCGCAATGTCCATTTTGCAATTTGCAATCCCTTCCGTAGGCCATGTTACACATGGCATCCAAACCGATGCTTTGGAACAAAGCGAGGCGTCTTTGAATGCCCTTGCGAGTGCGGTGCCTGTCGACGAAGAACCATCGCCAGGTAGAACCTGGCCTACGGCTTGGCGGGCAAGCCTCGCATGGTCTTACGGCGGCAGCAGTGTTTGAACTTATCGCCGCTGCCGCAGGGGCATGGATCATTGCGGCGAACTTTCCCGCGACGTTTGCGACGGCCTCGAAACAAACGTTTCGGATCTTGGTGATACATCTTTCGAAGCATTGCATAGAGCTTTGGATTCTTCGCTTGCAGCTGCGCCGGCTTTTCGAAGAAGTATTCCGACAACACGGCAAAGTACTCCGCCTCGTTCGTGTACGCGTAGTCGTCGATCCCTGCCCGCGTTCCTTCCGACTGCAACTCTTGCCCCACCCATTTCACCCAAGGCTCGGTCACTTCCGCGGAAGCCGACACAGGGACCCCATCGACCTCGCCGTCCGCTTTATCGACCAAGTGAGCGAACTCATGAATGCCGACATTGCGTTTGTCACTCGGATTGGAAAAACCAGCTAGCAACGATGGCTTGGACAAAATCATCACGCCGCTCAGATGATTCACACCGATCATTCCCAACGTGTTTTTGTCGCCTTCACCTTCGGTTTGATAATCCGCGCCAAACGACCCCGGGTAGATCAACACTTCCCCCAACCCGGAATACTCAAAGTCATCCAGCCCCATGATTGGGATGACGGCACTGGCACCGACCAGAGCTCGCGTCGTTTCATCGACTTCCGTTCGAATCCCAGTCACCGCAATCTCGTCCAGGAAGATCTTCATGCGGTTGCGGAAACCCTCCCGCTGCTCCTCGTCGAGCATGCGGTAGTACACGACGTGCGTTTGCAAAGCGGCTTCCCAAACGTCGGGGAAGGGCGACGCCATGACTTTCAATCGACGCGTCGTTCCCCGCCGCATCCACCAATGAATGGCCCACGCCAGCGGCAACGCGAAAAGAGCCCAGGGTCGAACCATTGCGAAACCGGCGATCAGCAAGGCCAAGGCGACAGAAATGCCAATGGCCCAGCGGCGGTTGGCTTGATCAGATTCAGGTGTGACGAGCATGGGCGTAGCATAGAGTGCAGAAAGCCGACTGGGGACAGATGCCCGGCCACGATGACTCGACACTTTTCCGCGTGTAGGCGAAATCCGGCTTGGCAGTTATTCTCGTGGCTCCGTCGGCCCATTGTGACGCTGACTCCCTCCCCTCCAAGCAGATTTCGGTTTCCCAGTGCACCGATTCGACTCCATCTCCGTTGCCCCGCCCGACGCCATTTTGGGACTGACCGAAGCGTTCAAAGCCGATGAACGCGAAACCAAAATGAATCTGTCCGTGGGCGTTTACCAAGACGCTTCTGGCACCACTCCCGTGCTTCGCTGCGTCAAAGAAGCCGAAAAACGGCTGTTGGATACCGAATCGACCAAGGGTTACCTCTCGATCGACGGCCTGCCGGACTACCGCGAAGCAGCCCGCCAATTGATTTTTGCTGACCAGATCGCTGCCGAGCGAGTGGCCGCGGTTCAGACGCCGGGCGGAACAGGAGCCCTCCGTGTGGCGGCAGAATTCCTGGCCACCCAGTGCGGACCGCTGCGAATTTTCTTGCCGACGCCAACCTGGGCCAACCACAACGCGATCATGGCGGCGGCCGGACTGCCCGTCGAAACGTATTCCTATCTGGCGTCTGACAAAAAGACTCTGGACTTCGACGCACTCATCAAAGACCTGAAGACCAAACCCAAAGCCGGCGACGCGGTTCTGCTGCACGCATGTTGCCACAACCCAACCGGAGTTGACCCGACATCGGAACAGTGGGAACAAATTGCCAGCGTCGTGGCGGAAAAGAAACTGATCCCATTGCTGGACTTTGCCTACCAAGGGTTCGGCGAAGGCCTGGACGAAGACGCCATCGGTGTGCGCACGATTCTGCGACAAATGGACGAAGCCATCGTGTGCTCGTCGTTCAGCAAAAACTTTGGCCTGTATAGTGAACGAGTCGGAACGGCTTGCTTGGTGTCCGGATCAGCGGAAACGACCAAGGCCGCTCTCAGCCAACTCAAACGAGTCGTCCGGGCCAACTACAGCAACCCGCCACGGCACGGCGGCGCGATCGTGGCCACCGTGTTGGCCGACGAGGGACTGACCCAAATGTGGCACGAAGAGCTCGCCGAAATGCGGACTCGGATCGCTTCGCTACGAAAACAATTTGTTGATGGAATGGCCGCGACGGGAGTCGACCAAGACTTCTCGTTCTTGTTGGACCAGAAAGGCATGTTCTCCTTCAGTGGTTTGTCACCGATGCAGGTCGACCAACTGCGAAGCGAACATGGCGTGTACTTGGTCGGCAGCGGCCGAATCAACGTCGCCGGAATGAACGAATCGAAGATGGAATGGTTGTGCAACGCCGTGGCGGCGGTATTGCGATAGAACAGCAAATGCTTGTTCAATAGGTCATCATCCAGTCAGCCCGGCGCCCGCCGGGTGTTTTCCTGATGGATGACCACCACCGGAATCGATTGCAGACGGAACATGATGCGGACGCCCTGTTTCCCTCCTTCCTGATATGCCGCCATGCCTTTGGAACTTCGTCGAGCGTTTTTGATCCTGGCCGCCATCGTGGTGATGGTGTCCCTGATCTGGGCGTCTCGATTTGATGAGATGCCGCCGGCTGAATTCAGCTTTCAGAACGGCACCGACCCCAAAACGCTCGATCCACACCGAGCGACCGGCCAACCCGAGAGCCGGATCCTGTTCAACATCTTCACCGGATTGCTCGAAGAGTTGCCCGAAGGAGCCCCCGATCCGGAAACCGGCGTCCAGCCGATGACGCCTCAGCCGGGCATCGCGGAGTCTTACGAAGTCTCGCCCGACAACATGACGTACACGTTCCAATTGCGGGACGATGTCACCTGGAGCGACGGGGTGCCAATCACCTCGGCTGACTTCGTCTGGTCCTGGACGCGAATGCTGCATCCAGAAACCGCTTGCGAATACAACTTTCAGCTCTTTGGCGTTCAAAACGCCGAAGCCTACGCGACCGGCGAAGTCAAACCAGGCGACAAAGTTGAAGTTGAATTGTGGGATCGACCCGGCGAGACAATCGACAGCGAGCCGGCACCTCAGACGTTCCCCCGTGGCACGATCGTTCACGGCACGCTGAAGGCTTTGGACAAACCGCCCAAACCCAACGTCCCGGAAGACGCCACCAAAGAGGAAAAATCGAAGGTCACTGCAGATTGGCAATCCGAATGGTTGTACACCGTTGACTTGGCCCGCAAGAACGGCGACGAGATCCTTTGGGACGACGTCACCGAAACGGTCACCTACACAAAGAATCTGCAAACGCCGCTGGCGAAAGAAGACACTCAACGAGCCCACAATGTGCTGGTCGCCTTTGATCAACTTGGCGGCGTCGAAGCCCCTGATCCAACCACGCTGATCGTGCATCTGCGTGATCCTCTTCCGTACTTCCCCTACCTGACCGCTTACTACCCCTTGTTCCCAGTGCCTCGACACTGCATCGAAGAACACGGCAAACCGATGTGGACGCGGCCCGAGAACATCGTCACATGCGGTCCCTACAAAATCGGGCTGCGAAAACTACGTGACCGAGTTCGTTTGGTCAAAGACGAGCGTTGGTACGAAGCCGACACCGTTGAAATCGAATCGATCGATGCTCTTTCCATCGAGAGTCAAAACACTGCTCTCAACATGTACGAAACCGGTGAGCTGGATTGGGTCACCGACCCACCCGTCACCCTAATCGAAGAACTCAAGAAACGAGAAGATTACCACGCCGCTCCGTACCTCTCGGTGTACTACTACGAACTGAACACCAAACGTCCGCCACTGGATGACGTGCGAGTTCGCAAGGCTCTGTCGATGGCGATCAATCGTGAACAGATCGTCCGTGAAGTCACCAAGGCGGGCCAGCAACCCGCTTTTGCGTTGGTGCCGCCTGGGATCGCCGGCTACACGCCGGCGCAAGGCAACCGTGGATCACTCGAAGAAGCCAAACGACTGCTCACCGAAGCAGGCTATCCCGGCGGACGAGGCTTTCCGAAGTTCACGATCCTCTACAACACAAGCGAAAGCCACCGGGCAATCGCGGAAGTGATCCAGCAACAGTGGCAGAACAACCTCAACATCAAAGCGGATCTGCAAAACATGGAATGGGGCAGCTTCCTCGACAAACGCCAACAACAAAAGTACGACATTTCGCGAGCCGCCTGGAACGCTGACTACCCGGACCCAAACACGTTTTTGGACCTGTTCCTCAGCAAGAGCCCGCAGAATAACACCGCCTGGAAAAACCCACGCTACGACGAACTGCTTTCCCAAGCGGCGTCTGAGTCCGACAAAGTGAAACGCATGGAACTGCTGACGGAAGCCGAAGCGATCTGGGCTGACGAGTTGCCCGCGATTCCCATTTATTACTACGTCGGGTTGAACATCATCAAACCCAACGTCTCCGGCTTGCTGCCGACACCGCAAGACACGCACCCGTTTCAAACGATTCGATTGGAACCCACGCCATGAAAGACTTGCTCGGATTCCTCATCCGACGCCTCGGCTGGATGGCCATCACGCTTTGGGCGGTTTACACCGTTTCGTTTGTGCTGATGCGAGCCGCACCGGGCAGCCCCTTCAGCGCCGAGCGTGCGATGCCTCCCGCGATCGAGCAACAGATGCGGGCTCGGTACAACCTCGATGCACCGCCGCTGCAGCAATACTGGGATTACATGTGGGGCATCCTCAGCCGCGGTGATCTTAGCTGGTCGATCAAACTGGAAGACTACAGCGTCAACCAAGTCATCGCGGAAGGCTTTCCGGTCTCCGCATCACTGGCCATCTTTGCCTTGGTCTTCGCAATCATCTTGGGTGTCTCGGCGGGAGTCATCTCGGCCGTTTACAGAGGCACCGTGGCCGATGTCGCGATGATGGCAACAGCGGTGCTGGGCATTGCGATTCCAAACTTTGTCTTGGCATCGATCGCGATCCTTTTGTTTGTGTTCTTGATTCCGTTGTTCCCTGCGGCGGGCTGGGGAACGCTTCGACAAGTCGCGCTGCCGGCGATTTGCTTGGGGCTTCCCGTCGCTGCCTACATCGCTCGTTTGACCCGAGCCGGAATGTTGGAATCGCTCAGCCGCGAACATGTTCGCACCGCGTTCGCAAAGGGACTGCCTAAACGCACCGTGATCATCAAACACGTGTTGCCCGGTGCATTGCTTCCCGTCGTCAGCTACCTCGGTCCGGCCACGGCGGGTGTCCTAACCGGGTCGTTGGTTCTCGAAAAGATTTTCGCGTTGCCTGGCATGGGCAGCCACTTCATCTATGCCGCCACCCAGCGTGACACAACGCTGGCAACGGGCATGGTCCTGACCTACACCGTGCTGCTGTTTGTGATGAACACCATCGTTGACTTGGCCTACGCTGTCATTGACCCGCGAGTCGAACTGGAATGAACCTTCCCGATTCACGCAAGAACGAAGAGGCTCTCGCGCAACTGCTGGAGGAATCCCGCAAGATTCGCGGTGTCTCACTCTGGAAAGACGCCTGGCGGCGACTGCGTCGCAATCGCCCTGCCATGGCCTCACTGATCTTCTTGATCGGCCTTGGCTTGGTTGCCTTTCTCACGCCGATGCTGCCACTGCAAAGCCCGCTCGACAAGGACCTCAACAACCGGCGTTTTCTATCGCCATCGTTTGAACCGATCACGATGGGTTCACGCGAAGGATTGAAATTTGCCGACGGGAAATTGACTAGCCAATTGGCACTCTTTGAGGCCGAGATCGCCGCGGAAACCGCCGAGGCCCTGGCGATCAAAGATCCGCTCAAACAAGCCGAGCAATTCGAGTCGATCCAAGACCGAATCCGAGTTGAACATCCTTTCAATCAACTTTGGAACCAACTCGGCAGCGTCTCGTTCAAGATGGTTCAAATTCGCGTCGCGATCTTTGGCGACTACGCGATCCCTTCCATCTTCGGAACCGACAAACTCGGTCGCGACCTGCTCGCGCGAGTCTTCTGGGGCGCTCGTGTTTCTTTGGTCGTCGGCTTGGTGGCGACTTTGGTGAGTTTAATGATCGGTGTCAGCTACGGCGCGATCGCCGGCTACTTCGGCGGTTGGATCGACGCGGCCATGATGCGGATCGTCGACATGCTGTACTCGATCCCGTTCATCTTCGTGGTGATCTACTTGGTCACGTTCCTGGGCGAAGAGAGCGTGAAGGCTTGGCTGGAAAGCTATGGCATCAATCAAATCATGATCTTCTACATCATCATCGGTGCGATCTATTGGTTGACGATGTCACGCGTCGTTCGCGGACAAGTGCTCTCGCTTCGACAAGAACAGTTTGTTGAATCCGCTCGCACGATTGGTGCATCACCGATGCGAATCGTGTTTCGACACTTGGTGCCCAACGTGCTCGGTATCGTCATTGTCTATCTGACGTTGACCATTCCCGCGGTGATGCTGTTCGAAGCCTTCCTCTCGTTCCTGGGACTGGGCGTTGCTCCACCGGATGTGTCTTGGGGGCTGTTGCTCAACGATGGAGTGGAAGCACTCTCCAGCGTCAAACTTTTCTGGTGGGTTGTGATTTTCCCAGGTGCGGCACTGGCCATGACGCTGTTTGCTTTGAACTTCCTAGGCGACGGTTTGCGTGACGCATTGGATCCAAAGATGAAAAACCGATGACCTCAGCTCCCGGATCACAAGCTCACCCCTCAATGACCGCAACAGAAAGCGCAACCGACGCCCCTCGCCAGGGCAGCCAACCGCTCCTCCAAGTTTCAAATCTCAAGGTCAGCTTCAAAACTGATGAGGGGCAGGTCCAAGCCGTCCGCGGTATATCTTTTGATGTTCGCGAAGGGGAAACTGTTGCCATCGTTGGAGAATCAGGCAGTGGAAAGAGCGTCACCAACTTGGCGATGATGGGACTGATCCCACAACCGCCCGGGCGAGTCGATTCCGGAACGGCGCTGTTCCAAGGTCGCGATCTTCTGAAGATGAGTGACCGTGAACTACAAACCATTCGCGGTCGACACGTCTCGATGATCTTTCAAGATCCGATGACAGCGTTGAACCCTTTGATGACCATCGAGCAGCAAATGACCGAAATGACTCGGTTGCACTTGAGCCTCACGAAGAAAGAAGCCGCCGCACGCGCAGTGGACATGTTGGGTTTGGTTGGCATCACATCACCTGAAAAACGTCTTCGCGATTACCCACATCAATTCAGTGGCGGGATGCGACAACGCGTGATGATTGCGATGGCGTTGTCCTGCGAACCGGAACTGTTGATCGCAGATGAGCCAACGACCGCACTCGACGTAACCATCCAAGCCCAAATCATGGACCTCCTCGCCGATTTGCAAGAACGCAAAGGCACGGCAATTGTCCTGATCACTCACGACTTGGGTGTGGTCGCCGGAGTCGCGGACCGTGTGTTGGTGATGTACGCAGGACGCATCGTCGAAAAGGCAAATGTCAACGACTTGTTCGCCTCCCCCAGACATCCTTACACGCTTGGTTTGCTCGGTTCACTGCCACGGTTCGATACTGATCGCCACGAGAAGCTGCTCGCGATCCCCGGCGGTCCACCCGACATGTCCGAACCCATTCTCGGTTGCGCGTTCTCTCCCCGATGCGACTTTGTTCAACCAGTTTGCCATCGTGAGGATCCTACGCTTCAATTGAAAGCAGAACCAACCGGTGCCGCGAACTTGCCCGTTGTGCAACCTCACCTCGCGGCATGCCACGTGGAGGTCCCAACATGAACGCGGCCCAAACCACTCACACTTCGACGGAAGGATCAGGCAGCACAACCGCGGATCCACCGCTGTTGCGGGTTAGCGACCTGAAGGTTCACTTCCCCTTTCGACGCGGATCGCTGTTCAATCCTGAACAAGGATTGATCCGCGCCGTTGACGGCGTGTCGTTCGACATCGCAAAAGGCGAAACGCTGGGTTTGGTTGGTGAGTCCGGCTGCGGGAAATCGACCACCGCTCGAGCGATCATCAATCTGGTCCATCCAACATCGGGCGACGTCCTGGTCGATGGCAAATCGATCGCGGGACTGTCCGACAAAGAGATGCTGCCATATCGACGCCGCGTTCAAATGGTTTTCCAAGATCCCTTCGCGAGCCTGAATCCACGGATGACGGTTGGCGGCATCATCGGCGAACCCTTGACGGTTCACAAACTCGCCTCCGGCAAGGACCGCCAACTCGAAGTCCTGCGACTGATGGAATTGGTGGGACTCAATCCTCGATTCCTCAATCGCTACCCACACGAATTCAGCGGCGGCCAACGCCAACGCATCGGTATCGCTCGAGCCCTCGCGGTGCAGCCGGACTTGATTCTCTGCGACGAACCCGTGTCCGCCCTCGATGTCTCGATCCAAGCTCAAATCATCAACCTGATGATGGACCTGCAACAACGACTCGGCGTGGCGTATTTGTTCATCGCCCATGACTTGGCAGTTGTTCGTCACATCGCAACCCGAGTCGGCGTGATGTACCTCGGCCGAATCGCCGAACTAGGCACCGCGGAGGAACTCTACGCGGATCCCAAGCACCCGTACACGGAGGCTCTGCTGTCCGCGGTTCCGGTGCCCGACCCGACCATCGCCGCGAATCGCCGGCGAATCGTTTTGCAGGGCGAAGTCCCCTCGCCGGACAAACATTACCCCGGTTGCTCGTTCGCCGACCGTTGCCCAATTGTGGTCGATCGATGCCGGACCGATCGACCTGGGTTGCCGGATCGATCGCACGCCGCGGCGTGTTGGGAGCGTGATGATCCGCCGGAAGTTTGATAAGCTGCGGGATTGATTGAACTCATCCGCCGTTTCGTCTTTTTGCCGCCTTCATCATGCCGTTGTCGATCATTCATTTCCCGCATCCGACACTCCGACACGTCAGCCGCCCCATCGTGCGTGTGGATGCCAAGTTGAAATCGATGGCCGACGAAATGCTCGACCTGATGTACGAGTTCGACGGCGTCGGACTGGCCGCCAACCAAGTCGACCTGCCGATTCGCATGTTCGTGGCCAACCCCACCGGAAAACGCGACGAGGGCGAATCGTGGGTGATTCTTAACCCTGAAATCGATCGCCCCAAGGGCAACGACACCGCTCAAGAAGGCTGCCTGAGCGTGCCGGGTTTATACGGTCAAGTCAAACGCCCGAAGAGCGTCCGTTTGCGTGGGTTCGACCTACAAGGCAACGAGATCAACCAAGTCCTCGATGGTTTCATGGCACGGGTTGTCCAACACGAGGTCGACCACCTCGATGGCATCATGTTCTTTGATCGCATCGGCGAAGAAGGCCTTCGCGACTTGGAAGGACACTTGGAAGAATTCAAAACCGATTACGAATCCAAACAGGGCACCGGCTCAATCGCCGACGAAGCCACCCTGGCTCAGCAACGAGCCGAATGGGAAGCCATGTACACCGGTGGAACCACGTCAAATGGCTGATTCCCTGCGATACGTTTTGATGGGCACCGGCCCATTCGCGGTGCCATCGTTCGAAGCGATCCGGCAACAACTGGGCTCTACCGGCGATGAAATCGCTCGCGTCTTCGTGCGTCCTTTGCCGCCCGTCAAAAGCCGCGGTGGGCCACCACCACAACCGGTCCGGGAATGGGCCGAAACACATGGACTGCCCGTTGATGCCCCCGCCAGCATCAACGATCCGGAAACCATTGCCGGCCTCAACGAGCTGAGCGCGGACCTGCTGGTCGTTTGCGACTACGGCCAAATCCTCAAACCCGATGCCCTGCAATCTGCTCGCTTGGGCGGAATCAATTTGCATGGCTCTTTGCTGCCCGCCTATCGCGGTGCCGCCCCCGTCCAACGGGCTCTCCTATCTGGCGATCGCGAAACGGGAGTGTCCGTCATCCACATGACCCCGCGCCTCGACGGCGGCCCAATCGTGGCATCACGCACCACACCGATTCGCGACGACGAAACATCCGGAGAATTGGAAGTTCGCTTGTCCGATATCGGAGTTGACGCCACGCTCGAAGCCATCGCGTTGCTGCGAACCATTGAGTCGTTCGATACTCACGGAACGCTTGGCCAACCACAGGCCCCAGCCAAAGTTTCCAAAGCTCCGCGATTGTCCAAAGCCGAAGCCCAGATCGATTGGTCCGCAACGGGCCGCGAGATCGATTGTCTGGTTCGAGGCATGCAGCCTTGGCCGATTGCCTTCACCCACGCGGCCGTCAAAGAAAACAAACCGCCTCTGCGAGTTGCGATTCGCGAAGTCCGCACTGAAACCTTTGCTGCCGACCCAGCCAACGTGGGCCGAGTGATGGAACACGAGGGATTGGCCATTGGCTGCGGCGACGGCCAAGTCATCATTGAACGACTGCAGCCTGCCGGCAAAAAAGAGATGTCCGGTCTCGATTTCAAACGCGGCCACCGACTGACCGCCGGCCAACCACTGATCGTCCAAGCGTAGGCCATGTCTCACATGGCGGCCTGGTCATGCAACCGTAGGCCATGTTCCACATGGCAGCCGAGCCGATGCTTGGGAACCAAGCGAGGCGTCCAATCAACACGCCTTCGCGCGAATAGATCTACTCGGCGTAGAACGATCGCCAGGTGGAACCTGGCCTACGCGGTGAGATGATTGCAAAGTGCAAATTGATCAATGCAAATTGCAAAGTGTTCTATCCCGGCAAGCGGCATGACATC
>NZ_DDGH01000099.1:52223-52780 GCF_002337565.1 Rhodopirellula sp. UBA1907
TTACCCATTTGCAATGTCCAATTCTCGCAGGCCATTTCTCACCTGGCGGCAAGATCGCTCAACCGTAGGCATGTTCCACATGGCAGTCGAGCCGATGCTTGGGAACCAAGCGAGGCGACTAATCAACACGCCTTCGCGCGAATAGATTTGCTCGGCGTAGAACGATCGCCAGGTGGAACCTGGCCTACGCGGTGAGATGATTGCAAAGTGCAAATTGATCAATGCAAAGTGCAAAGTGCTTTGTCCCGGCAAGCGGCATGACATCACCGCCGGACAACTCCCCATTTGCAATGTCCAATTTACAACTTGCAATTCTCGCAGGCCATCTCTCACCTGGCGGCAAGATCGCGCAATCTTAGGCCATGTTCCACATGGCAGACGAGCCGATGCTTGGGAACCAAGCGAGGCGACTAATCAACACGCCTTCGAGAGAATGGATCTCCTCGGCGTAGAACGATCGCCAGGTGGAACCTGGCCTACGTCGTGAGTCGATTGCAAAGTGCAAATTGATCAATGCAAATTGCAAAGTGTTCAATCCCGGCAAGCGGCATGACATC
>NZ_DDGH01000099.1:52908-58844 GCF_002337565.1 Rhodopirellula sp. UBA1907
TTACCCATTTGCAATGTCCAATTTGCAATTTGCAATTCTCGCAGGCCATCTCTCACTTGGCGGCAAGATCGCGCAACCGTAGGCCATGTTCCACATGGCAGACGAGCCGATGCTTGGGAACCAAGCGAGGCGACTAATCAACACGCCTTCGAGAGAATAGATTTACTCGGCGTAGAACGATCGCCAGGTGGAACCTGGCCTACGTCGTGAGTCGATTGCAAAGTGCTTTGTCCCGGCAAGCGGCATGACATCACCGCCGGACAATTACCCATTTGCAATGTCCAATTTGCAATTTGCAATTCCCGTAGGCCATCTCTCACCTGGCGGCAAGATCGCGCAACCGTAGGCCATGTTCCACGTGGCAGCCGAGCTGATGCTTGGGAACCAAGCGAGGCGTCCAAGCAACACGCCTTCGAGAGAATAGATTTACTCGGCGTAGAACGATCGCCAGGTGGAACCTGGCCTACGACTGGGTTCCTTTCCCACTTCAACCCAATAAAAAAACCCGACGCGGTGCGCCGGGTTCTCGTATTCAAATCGTTGCGAACAAAATTCAGGCCTTGGCCATTTCGTCGCGAACGCGTTCCAGCAATTTCTTGCTGGCTTGGATGCCTTCGGCTTCGCTGAGCCCGCCACCTTCGTACTCGATCCCAACGTAGCCGTTGTAACCAAAGTCGGTGACGATCTTCATCATCTTGAAGTAGTCGGTGTTCTTCTCGTTGCCTTGATCGTCGAAGTCATGCGTCTTGGCACTGACAGCCTTTGCATAAGGCATCAAAGCTTGCACGCCGTGATAACGGTCAAACTCGTCGGCATTCTTCCCACGCGAGATAAAGAAGTTGCCAAAGTCGGGCAACGTGCCACAGTTGTCCATCCCAACACGTTCCATCACGACAGCCAACCAGGCGCCGTTGCTGCTCAACCCACCGTGATTTTCGACGATGACATTGATGTCTTGTTTCGCGGCGTACTCACTGAGTTGGCTGAGCCCGTCCGCGGCGTACTCGATTTGCTCAAGATACGATCCACCGCTGGCCGCGTTAACGCGAATCGAGTGACAACCGAGGAACTTGGCCGCATCGACCCACTGATGATGGTTCTCGACCGCCTTCGCGCGAGCTTCGTTGTTTGGATCGCCCAAACGACCTTCACCGTCGACCATGATGAGCAAGCTCTTCACGCCGTTGTCGCTGCAACGACCTTTCAGGTCCGCCAAATACTTTTCGTCGCGAGCCTTGTCCTTAAAGAATTGATTGACGTACTCGATCGCATCGATGCCAAACTGTTCTTTCGCAACCTTCGGAAAGTCCAAGTTGGTGATGCCAACCGAGTCATCGCGAAGAGTGCGGTGCAGCGACCATTCCGCCAATGAGATTTTGAACGGAGCGTGATCGTGGTCATGACCTTCGTGGGCATGAGCCAACATGCGTGAACCAGCGAGTCCGGCGACGGCCGTGGTGGCGGCAAGCGACTGCAAAAAATGACGACGTGGCAACATGGTGGGCTGTTCCTGACGGTTCAGAGGTGGGCGTGGGGTGTGACAAAGGAGACATTCCGAAACACTGGCGTTGCCAATGAAACCGGAAGAGCAAAGCTCTCCCGTGCATCGACGAAGCGGCATCCACAGGAAGTCAAATCCAAGGTGTCCGCAAACGACGGCAGAGCAAATCAACGCGAACGCAGCAGCCATTGCAAACGGATCGACATTCTAGCTGAAACGCAGAGCAACGCGCAACAAATTCAGCCCGGCAGAGCACCACGATTCCACAATTCAGATGGGTGGATGGCACCATCCGCACTCGCGTGAGTTTTGAAGCTGCGTTCTTTCCTCCAATGGCCAACGGCCTCGTTCAACATAGCCAGGGGCATCGCCCCTGGAGCAGAAAAACTTGGCCCCATTTTGACCAACGGCCAAATTCAATTCAAAACGCGGGGGATGATGTTGGCCGTTGGCCAACCCATTTCCCTTCATTCTCGATTCCTAGGGCGATGCCCCAGGCTACGTTGACGAAGGCCGTTGGCCAACAAAACCGACTGCATAAGCGCAATTTCAAAACGCGCGAGCGAGGGACCTACTGGCTCGTTGCAATGCCACGCGACTCCCCACGACGGCCCCATCCGGGGCGACCTTCCTGTTTCCGTCTTCCATCTCGGGGTTTCCACCCCGAGCTAAGAACGACGGCCCCTCCGGGGCGATGACGGCAGTCGAGCACGAGCACGAGCACGAGCTAGAAGCTAGAAGCTAGAAGCTAGAAGCTCACTGTGGTCCTGTGACCCTGAGCCTCTTCCCCACTCCCAACACCTGACCGCGCAGCAAAATGACCGCGAACCCAAAGACATGAATTCGCGATCATTGACTGATTTGACCGATTTCCGAACGAACCAATCCGGCTTCGAACTACTTGAGTTCGACCGAGCCGCCAGCTTCTTCGATTTCGGCTTTGACCTTTTCTGCGTCTTCTTTCGAGACAGCTTCTTTCAGGGTTGCTGGGCAACCTTCGACCATCTTCTTGGCGTCCATCAACGATGCGCCAGTGATGTTCTTGACGACCTTGACGACGTTCAGCTTCTTCTCGCCGAAACCGGTCAAAACGACGTCGAATTCGGTTTGCTCGACCTCAGCAGCGCCACCACCGTCACCGGCAGGACCAGCCATCATCACAGCACCACCGCCGGCGGCTGGCTCGATGCCATGCTCATCCTTGAGGTAGTCGCTCAATTCTTTGGCTTGCTTCAGGGTCATGTTGGCGATCTTGTCGCCCAGTTCTTTTGCTTCGGCGCTGTATTCTGCGACAGCGGTTGCTTCATCGGACATAGTCAAACTACCTCAAAAACGAAAAAGGTGATTCGGAAATGGTTCAGGGAAAATGCCGGGGCAAGGACAAAGGCTCCGGCAGGTTGAGCGGAGACGATTATTCGTCGCCTTCGCCCTTGGACTTGATCTGACTGTTGAGTGTCTTACCAGGACCAAGCATTGCAGCACTGAGTGTTGCACCTGGGCCGAGGATTTGACCAACCAACATAGAAATCTGTTCTTCACGACTGGGCCATTTACTGACCGCTTTGACGCCTTCTGGATCAAGCTTTTCACCGTCCAGAACGCCGCCCGTGGTGACAAACTGTTCGAACTTCTCTTTGTCCTTGTCCAGCCGGACGGCTTCCTTTACCAGACTGACGAAGTCGCTTGAGCCCCAGAGCACGGCGACTTGCCCATTCGTTCCTTCGAACGCGGGGAAGAGAGACGTGCCTTTGGTGGCGCGTCGGGCGAGTGAGTTTTTGACAACCATCATCTGGATGTCTTTTTGTCCCAGTTCGCCACGCAGCTCGTTGGTCGTGTTTGCATCCATTCCGGTGCAGTTGACCAACACGGCATCCTCCACGCCTTCAAGCCGACGCTTGAGATCGCGAGTCACCAGTTCTTTGACGTATTTACTCATCGGATTTTTTCACTCGAAAGAGCCAAACCTTGGCCGCAGTTGGATGTGATCGTTTGGGGTTGGACCAAAAAACATTGATCCACCAACATCAATCTGAAAACCAACGCTTTCGGCCATGATGCTGGTTGATCGGGACGGCCTGATGATCGAAATCACCTGGCCAACCCGTGCAGCTAGGTAGCAACGCGAACACTAGGGGTCATCGTTGCACAGATCGCCACGCCTTTGATGTACGTGCCTTTAATGGACTGTGGCTTCATCGCCGAAATGAAATCGACGAACGACGCGATGTTTTCTTCCAGCTTGTTTGCTTCGAAGCTCATCTTGCCGACCATCGCGTGGACGTTGCCACCCTTGTCGTTTCGGAACTCAACCTTACCGGCTTTGTACTCGCTGACGACTTTGCCGACGTCAGGTGTCACAGTTCCAGCACGAGGGCTAGGCATCAAACCACGAGGACCGAGAACTCGGCCCAAAGGTCCAACCAATCCCATCATGTCAGGGGCGGCGATACAGACATCGAAGTCTGTCCAGCCATCTTTGATCTTCTTAGCCAAGTCTTCCTGGCCGACTTCATCCGCTCCGGCTTCTTCAGCCGCCTTGGCAGCGTCGCCTTTGGCGAACACAACCACACGCTGGGTTTTGCCGATGCCGTGTGGCAGGACGAGCGAGCCACGGATGATTTGATCAGCCTGGTTTGGATCCACGCCCAAACGCATGTGAACTTCGACCGTTTGGTCAAACTTCGTGGCGTCGTATGTTTTCAATACCTCGACGGCCTTGCCCAATGGAAGCATTTCCTTGGGCTGTTTTTCGAGGGCGGCACGATACCGCTTGGATTTCTTTCCCATTTAGTCACGACTCATTTGTGTCGGGTGGTATGGCGATTCCACGCTGGCCCGAACTCTTTGCAACCAGCCAACTGATACAATCGGCTGAAAGAACGCCCGGCGGCAGAATCTCCCACTTGTTAAACGACCGAACCCAGAAAAAGACTGGGATGCAATCGAAGCGGGGGAGTTTGGCGAAGGCCAGCAGCAGCGTCAACCTCAACTAGCCCAAGCGATTCGGATTTTTTCCTTGGTTTTTTGAAGTGAGGCCTTCACCGGGGCACATCGGTTGCAATCGTGGGACAGTGCAGGAAAAACTGTCACAATCGCGGGCAAATCGAAACGACCTGCCAAGACGGCGGGACAAAGACGCATGTCAATCGACACGCCGTGACCCGTCAACTGGCATGCCACCGACCTCGC
Source organism: Rhodopirellula sp. UBA1907 (assembly GCF_002337565.1). Taxonomy (NCBI): domain Bacteria; kingdom Pseudomonadati; phylum Planctomycetota; class Planctomycetia; order Pirellulales; family Pirellulaceae; genus Rhodopirellula; species Rhodopirellula sp. UBA1907. The sequence continues at coordinate 57,599 of NZ_DDGH01000099.1, forward strand.
GGCGTCTTCCCGGAAGACAATCCTGTCCTGGCGGAAGATGGCAGTCCCGCAACATTTTGAAATGGAAGACTTCGGACGATTGGCCATGGCGATCCGCCATGTGGATGCTTTTCAAACCAATCCCGCAAGCGATCCAAACGCGAACATAAATACGCTGCACCGGCAACTCGTTGGGCACGTGTGAGAATCGAAAGAGAAACGAATCATGAAACCTTGGCTGACCGCACTTCCCGTTTACAACGAAGCCCAATACGTCGACGAAGTCCTCAAGAACGTGCTGAAGTTCACCGATCAAGTGCTGGTTGTTGACGACGGCAGCACGGACGGAACCCGCGAACGCTTGGACGCCTGGGCCAGTCGATTGCCAGAATCCGTTGCTGTCGTGCATCACCCACAGAACCGAGGCTACGGCGCCGCTTTGCAAACCGTTTTCTCGTACGCGATCGAGAACAACTTCGAAGGGGTCGTGACCCTGGACTGCGACGGACAGCATCAACCCTGCCGAATTCCAGAATTTATCGACGCCGGCCGGCACGCGGACATTGTTTCCGGAAGCCGCTACCTGAAGGAATTCGACGGCGACGACGCTCCTCCGCAAGAAAGGATGTTTATCAATCGCCGAATCACGGCGGACATCAATCGTCGACTTGGCTTTTCGCTCACGGACGCCTTTTGCGGCTTCAAAGCCTACCGGACTGAGGCTCTGCGAGAGCTGAAGATCACCGACGATGGCTATGCAATGCCATTGCAACTGTGGGTCGAAGCCGCCGCTGCAGGACTTCACGTCACCGAATTGCCAGTGCCACTGATCTACCTGGACCTCGAACGATCGTTCGGTGGATCGTTGGATCACGCCGAAACTCGGCTGAACTACTACAACCAAGTCTTGGACGACGCGGTCGACCTGGCTTGCCGCGAAGGACGTTTCCGCAAAGGACGCGGCAAGAACGATCAAACCAATTCGCCTTGCGGAAAAACCTCCAAACGAGCCGCCAGCTGAATCCAGCCGGCACCAATGTCGCCCATCGACTCCGCTCGATGGATGCCCTGCATTGCAAAGCATCTATTATCACCCTCTCTTTGGGAGGGCCGAGCGAAGCGAGGGGAGGGCTCTGCATCGGATCCAGCGCGTAACCCTCCCCGGCCCGAAGCGGGCCGCCCCTCCCAAGAGGTCGTGCAATTTTTAAGTGCTGTGCTCGCAAGGTTGAAATCACACTCCTGAACGCAGTTGGGGAGGGTCGGAATG
>NZ_DDGH01000056.1:0-17641 GCF_002337565.1 Rhodopirellula sp. UBA1907
GTTCTTGGTGAATAATGCGGGATCATAGCTCGTCGGTGGTCGCCGCCCTGGAATCCGTCCCTTGCCCCTCTGAATGAGCACCTCGTGATCGCTGAACTCATTGCTGCAAACAACCCGGCCGCACGCCCGGTGAGTGTGGATGAGTCGGCGGTTCATTTTCTTTCTGAAAATGACGTCCCGGAGTGGATCGTTCGTTCTCTCACCGCGACTGCGTATGACGAGTGGATGCCATTGCAGAATCATTTCATCGCTCCGGTGAATCAGCTCCGCGACCTCAACAATGAAGATCTGTATCGGCCTTGGTTTCAACGACGATACCTCACCGTTGGGGGTGGCTTGAATGGCGATCCGATCGCGATCGACCTGAACACTCATCGGATGTGCTTTCTCTTCCACGATGAAATGTATCCCCGGAAAGATTACCTTCCCGACGACTTTGTATTGCACACCCCACTCACCTACACTGACTTTTGGACTGGAGTCGCCAACGATCCTTCCTTCCCGGTCGACGCCTACGAAGCCGAAGAACGCTGGGGACGTCCCCAGCGAAGTTGAGCATCGTGATTGCCATGGACGTTCGCTGACGGTTGCCAAATATGAACCGAACGTGAACGCGTTTCGGCTGGTCAAATCAACAGCCCATTCACCGGTGACACCTTTGTTTGAAACTCACTCGCGCATCCGGACACGTTGATACCATGTGGACTTGCCCGCATTGCAATGGAAAGACCGACGATGAATTCCGGATTTGTTGGACTTGCCGAGTTCCGCGTGGGAGTTCCGCTGACGATCACGAACTGAAGCAGCCTGCTCCAGTTCGAAGGGGCTCGTCGTCAGCTTCACCGGAAGCCTCTGACATGAATAGGGGAACGAAGTGTGATACCTCGTTTGTACAGACGCGAGTCATTTGCGTACTCCAGGGCTTTACTGCAGTGGTGATGGCGACTGCATCGGTCTGGTTCTTCACCAGTGCGCAGGTGCAGCTAAGAGCATTTACGACCTTTTTTAGTCCAGCGTCGTTGGGATGGAACCAGTTCGCGACCTTCGTTTGGTGGTCAATGTTTTCGCTTGTGAGCCTCTCGCTTTTGTCTCTGGGGTCAGCCGTTTGCATGTACCATCGACGAGGTTATTGGTTTTGCATTTTGGTTTTCGCGATACAGTCCTTGCTGTGGCCAATCGGTACCTTTCTCGCCCTTGTCTCCTTTGCCGTTGCATTGCAACCAGCCGTGATTGATTCGTTTTGGCGAGTAGACGGGGAACCAAAGCAAATCTTGGATGGGACGGGAGGCGGGAACTGTTCTCCGGCTGACTCATGATTGATTTGGAACCGCAAATCGCAGTCGACCTTTGGGCCGCTCGGATACCGGGGTTCGCGTGTATTGCCGAGCACCACTGGCTCATCGTTGCTCGACTGGGAACTGCGAACCGTTGGGAGGTTTGGCAGACTCCTGGCGAGTCCGAGGTTTCTTGGGGGCATTTGCATTGTGACTTGCTTCGGCTGACATCAGGCGTTGGTAACGGTCCTGGGCGCATGCTTCACCGGTGGACCGGCACTGATGCGTGCGAACTGGCTCAGCGCATCGAAGAGGCGCCTTCGAACTATCCGTGGATTGATACCTACCGTGTTTTTCCTGGCCCCAATAGCAACACATTCGTACAATAGGCGCTCGCTGATATTTATAAACTCGGCTGGCGTGGAATCGGGCGAGCCTATGTTCGGCATTGCCCGGTTCACAGTCGAGAATAACCAGGGTGGCTAGCGGCTTTGTCCAACTGGAGCGATTCATCAGAATGACGATTCGTAGGCTTTTCTCACTGGTGGTACTGTCAGCACTCGCATTCTGCTTGGCGACTTGGGACCAATATCTGGGCGTTTTCGCGGTATCGGTCATCCCGATGGTTGCGTACGTGTTGTTGGCTTCTTCATGGAAAAGCAAATGGCGGGTCTGCTTCTTTGTATTGGCTTTGATTCCTCTCTATGTCACGTCTTCCGGACCGGTCATGGCGTGCCGGTATTTGTCTGACCCCAACAAAGCTTCCAACCTGGACTGGAGCGCGGTTATGATTCAGCGTTGCTATCCTTTCCACTCAAGACTCGACCGTCATTCGAAAATCGGGCAATTCTTAAAGGACTATCATCGAAGGTGGATTGAGCTAAGCAGGAGCCTTTTGGCATCTGACCTGTTTTGGAAAACGCCACGGCTCCCACGTACAACCGGGGCCAACACCCAGACCGCTGACAAGGTTGTGCTCGATCCTTCCCGCCGAGCTGCTTAGCCGGATGCGAGCAACGAATTCCTGCAACAGATCCGTTCGTCGAAAGGCACAGAAATGACACGACTCTCTCTTGCGTTTTTGATCGCTGCGTGCCTGATGTCTCACGCGTTTGCCGTTGATCTTCCTGAAAGCGAGGTCGAACAATTTGACTACAAGACCATGTCTCAGGCGAATGCGTGGATTGGAATGTGTGTGGCAGAAGCGATTCCGGCCAACTCGGTTGCTCATGCAATTTTGAGGGAACAGAAAACCAAGCTGAGGCTTGGTGGCGATGCACGCGAACGATCTGAGTCGAGTTTGCGAGAAATCGCATCCAAACTGTTTGACGACCTTTATCGCCGTGCCGGACCGTTTGAAAAATGGAGCCGTCTTGCCGAGGAAGTCGAGTTTGCTCGGTTGACCATCGTGACGAAGAAGGGCGATATCTACTTTGTCGATGTGCTGCAGAAAGTCGGATCTTCGGAGTCCAGTGCATTCATAGTTCGAGGTGCCGGCTTTACTCTCAGGACGCCAGTGATTCCGCACGGAAAGAAATAGAGTCGGCGGACGATCCAGAGTACTTACGCGACGAATTCAAATGTCGGTGATGCCCGTTTGGCAGTTGACGCTCTTGGCGTTCTGTCTGACTGAGTCGTCCCCAGCAAGTCGTGGTTGATTGCTATGATGGCTTCGGATTGAAACCGGGCCACGCAGCAATCAGGATGACAGATTTTGCCTTCGTACTACGACATCATTGGTGACATCCACGGGCATGCGGAGGAACTGGTTGAGTTGCTGTTGGAGTTGGGGTACCAGCGACACGGTCAAGGGCTTCGACATGCGGATCGGATGGCGATTTTCGTGGGAGACTTGATCGATCGTGGGCCCGCGATCGCTGAGGTGATCCGGATCGCTCGTTCAATGCTTGATGCCGGTGACGCTCGTTTGGTGATGGGCAACCACGAGTTCAATGCGATCGCGTTTCATACCGCTGTGCCAGGTTCCGCGAACCAGTGGTTTCGTGAACATTCGGAGAAGAATCGCAAGCAGCACCAAGCCACTTTGGATCAGTTGTCGACGCGAGAATTGGCCGATGCGATCGCTTGGTTTCGAACGCTACCCGTGGCGGTGGAACTGGACGGTGTCCGCGTGGTGCATGCGGCTTGGATGGAGGACGGAATTGACGAGATCAATCGGTCGCTGGATACGTTCGGTCGGTTCACACCTGAGTTTTTGGCGGAGGCCACGAGAACGCCAAGTGAGTTGTACAAAGCCGTCGAAGATGTGCTGAAGGGACCGGAACTGAAGTTGCCGGCTGGGCACGAAATCGTCGACAAATCTGGGCATGTGCGAGACACGGTTCGGGTGAAGTGGTACGAGCAGCCTGCGGGGCGGACATACCGTGGCTATCATTTCGGATCCGACGACGTCCCCGATTTGGCGATTCATCCATCCGCAGTAGAAGGATTGGTTGGTTATCCGGCCGATGCTCCGCCCGTGTTGGTGGGGCATTATTGGTTGACGGGAACACCGGTTGCGTTGGCGGTCAATGTGGCTTGCACCGATTACAGCGTGGCGAAGAATGGCAAGTTAGTGGCGTATCGCTGGGATGGCGAAACCGCGTTGTCAGCACAGAAGTTTCATTGGGTTGGAAAGGAGTGACCGATGTTGGATTGGATCAAGGTGGCCGGGAAGCTGGCGTATGACCGTCCGACACGCGAGCGGTTGCTGGGGTACCGACCGGTGGTGATTTGTTTGATCCAGTCGCTCGAACGGGACGCGTTTCTGTTTGTCCAACCCGCCGCTGGTCGTGGAGCTTGGATGCCACCGCAAGAAGGCATCCCGCCGAACGTGTCGGTCGAAGAGGCGACGTCGCAATGCTTGGACGTCGAGCTCGGCGTCAGTCGAAAGCAGATGCATTTTCGGCGTTCGGTTTGGTTGGGACGCAAAGCAATCCCGGAGCGGCAAGGCAGTCGCGACGTTGAGTTTTCGATTCGGCCTATGCAGGGCAAGGCGTACTATGGATCGCTGAGCAAAGTCGCCGAAGACACGCCGATCACACACAATCCTGCCGAGGTTTCGGGGCACGAGTGGATGACGCTCGATCAAATTCGCGACCGCGTGGATGGTAACTCAGACCGCAAACGCGAATTGATGCGAGTGTTGTTCGCGAAGCTGGTGGGGATGGAGCTTTGAGAACGGGAGCCGGGGGCTGACGCGTTGCGGCCAGAGAGATCCGGCGAGAGCTTCGTGAAGCGAGCGTAGAAAGCTATGCCGTCAGCAAACGGTCGATCATTCGTATCAGCAATCTGCTGTCCAGCGGTTTGGTGGTGTAGTCCGTGCATCCGACGCTGAGGCAGACGTCACGGTCGCTGTTCATGGCGTTCGCGGTCAATGCGATGATGGGAAGCTCGAAGCCGCGTTTTCGCAGTTCGCTGGTCGCGTCGTAGCCATCCATGATGGGCATCTGCATGTCCATCACGATCAAATCAACATCCTCAGCGTCACTGGTTGCCATGAATTCGACCGCTTCTTTTCCGTTGGTCGCTGTCACCACTTCGCCGCCGGCACGCTCAATGAAGTGTTGGGCCAAATAGCGGATGTCTCGTCGGTCATCGACCACCAATACTTTTGCGTCGAGTTTGATTTCACCGTGAGGAACATCGGCTGATACCGAAAGGGCGAGGTTCGGATTGACCAGCTGAACGTGAGGGTCGACCTTGACCGACAACGTGAACCGGCTTCCGACCCCGTACTGACTCTCCACGTCGACTTGCCCGTTCAAAGCGTGCGCGAGTCGGTGACAGATAGCCAGTCCCAATCCTGTGCCGCCGAACGAACGCGTCGAGGTGTTGTCGACTTGCACAAAAGGATCGAACAGTTTGTCGATTTCGTCGGACGGGATACCAATTCCGGTGTCGATCACATGAAATTGAAGTCGGCTGTCTTCTTCGTCGAATCGAACCGTCAGGCGAACGACGCCCTCATCGGTGAATTTGATCGCGTTTCCGACCAAGTTCACCAGGATCTGTCGAATTCGAATTGCATCAGTGTGGATGATCTCGGGAACCGGTCCGTCAAACTCGATCTTTAGCGGCAGCTTTTTTTCCGCAGCACGAACGTCCATCAACGATCGAACCTCTGCAACAATTGCATCTGGACGAACCGGTCGTTTGGCGACCTCGAGTTTGCCTGCGTCGATCTTGGACAAGTCCAAAATGTCGTTGATGATGCCCAACAAGAAATTGCCATTGCGACGAATGGTGTCAACGACTTGCAAGTTGTCCGGGTCCTGCAGATGGTCGCGAAGAATGTCCGCGTGACCCAGGATGGCGGCCATCGGAGTGCGGATTTCGTGCGACATGTTTGCGAGAAACTCGCCGCGGGATCGGTTTGCGGCTTCGGCTGCGTCTCGTGCGTCCTGCAGCGATTGCTCGAAGAGTTTTCGATCGGTGATGTCTTGCATCGTCCCGATCACTCGCTCGGGAATGGATCCGGGGTGCCGCTCGTCGAACAAAAGCAGCCCCGAATTGACGATCCAACGAACCTCGCCATCAGCACGCACGATCCGATGTTCCAACTTGAAGCTGTGCTTGACGTCTTTGCCAGACAACGACAAAAACAGTTGGCGGTATCGAGCACGGTCTTCCGGGTGCACTCGATCGAACATCGCGGTTCGTGGGAATGTTTCTCCGATTTCGATTCCGAAGATGCGATAGATTTCGTCGGACCAAACGCAGTCCGAACTGCGGATGTCCAAATCGTAGGTGCCGAAGCCGGTCACTTCGGCGGCAAGCTTCAGGCGGGTCTCACCCGTGCGGATGTTGTGTTCCGTTTCTTTTTGTTCCGTGATGTCGATGGCGGCGACCATGCCTGAGACGGGCACGCGTTTTCCATCGACCTCGTCAAAGAAAATTCGTTTCCGAATACTCACCCATCGAATCTCTCCTTTGGTATGAACCACTCGGTGTTGGGTTGCGAATTCGCCAGTGCCATCGGGTTCGAGGGATGCTTTCACCTTCTGTTCGATGTCGAAAACATCATCGGGATGAAACCGCCGGTGCACTTCCTCTCGGGTGACTTCTTGGTTGGCTGGCAAACCAAACAGCACCGCGGCTTTCTCGTCCGCCACCGCTCGACCGCTCAGGTAGTCAATCTCGATGATCCCGAATTCAGCCACCGACACGGCGAGTCGCAAACGCTCTTCTGTCGTGCTCTGACGTCTCAAGGATCTGGTCCGGTTGGTCGCTCGGGAGGAACTGAATCGAAAAAGGAGATGTCGATCCACGGAGAGGATGGAAGCCAGCGTCACGCTGTTGATACGGACCGTTGTCTTGGCACGGAAGGACTTAGCATGGAAGCAAAGATGGGGCCGCTCGATCCACGCGTTCTACCGCGGAACGCTGCTTCGATCTGATTCGGATCGTGTCACGCATAGTGTCGATTGAGCGTTCCAGGAATGCAATGCGAGAAACGCTGCGAAAACTGCTACATCAGCCGAATTGATTCCATCGCGGACGATGGCGGTTGGCTTGGTTGCGGCACGAAAGCGAGCAAGTCGTACCGTCAGCGATCAGTCTGCAAACATCGTTCGTCGTCGAGCTTGAATGCAGCGACATCGCTTCCGCATCCGAAACGACGGCGGCACGATACTTGCGTCTGAGCAACGAGGTGACACGTTCCACAGACTGCCGCCGGCGGATCCGTTTTGAGAATGAAAGACAGCAACTTGAAAATCTATTTGGCGAGCGGGGACGACGGGCAGCGGAAGGTGTTGCAAGCCAACTTGGAATTGCTCACGCATCAGGTTGAACTTTCAACGCCGTCACCCGCGGTCATGATTCGGCGATGCCAAGAGAACCCGCCCGACATCGCGGTGGTGGGAACGCGATTTCAGGAAGACGATTGCTTCCGCTTGTTGAATGAGCTGAGCGAGCTGAATGTGTGCCCAGCCGTTGCGGTTCTGGAGCACCAGGACATTGATCGGTCTCATCGGTTGATGGCGGACCAAGTCATGGGCGTCCTGGTTCAACCGGTCAACGACCGGGATCTTCGTACCGCGATCTACCTGGCTCGACGCCGGTTTGATCAATCCAAGCTGATGAAGCAACGGATTTCTGAACTGAAAGAAACGCTCGGACACAATGACGATGAACCCATTGACGACGAAAGTGAAGAAGCTTCGCCATGAATGAAGACATTGGCCGATCGAGGACGATTTATTTGGCACACGGCGACGAATGCTCGCGTCGTGTCATGTCGACAATGCTCGAAGCACTCGGGCACACGGTTCCCGTCGTCACAGAATCAGGCAAGTGCCTGATCGAGCACTCGGTGCACTGTCCGCCGAATGTCATTGTCGCGGCACCACGGTTGTCTGACATGGACGGCATTGAGGCGTTGATTCGAATCGGCGAAAAGCGTCCGGTTCCTGCGATCATCGTCGCCCGAAGTGATGATCTCGACAAAGTGGAACGAGCTTTGGAAGACCACGTGATGGCTTACTTGGTTGAACCGCTGACGACGGAAAGTTTGCAGCCAGCTATCTTTCTTGCTGAGCGACGATTCAAACACTTCGAGGACTTGCGTCGCCAGGTCGCCGAGCTGGAGGAGAAATTGGAGCATCGACGGATCATTGAACGGGCAAAGGGAATCGTGATGCAGGTTCGTGATCTTGGCGAATCGGATGCTCATCGGCTTTTGCAGAGCACAGCCACTCGAAGCCGTCAGAAGCTCATTGATCTCGCGAAGCACGTTTGTGCGACGGGTGATCTTTTTTCGGAAGTTCCGAAACCAAAACATTGATCTCGGGATGACTTCGGGCGGCGTGAACATTCGCTGACGCCGTTTGCCAGTGCGACTCGGCTACCCGTGCTCAAGACACGTTTGAGAGAACCGCTTTGGGACTTGGTTCCGCTGTTGTCGTTTCAGACTTGCTTGGTGAATGATTCGGAAGGAACGTTTTCAGCACCAAGTGAGTTGGATAGTAGAGCAGTGCTGGTAGGCCGACGAATAGCATTGTGAGCCAAGCTGTTGGTGGCATCCATTGTTGGGGCTGAGCGTCATCCATTCCGTAGACGTAGTTGATGTTGTGGGGCTGGTTCGGGAAGTCCAACGTGGCGCCGGCTGGTGGCATCACGAAATAGCAGATCAAGAGCAACAGCCACGCGGTACCCGTCCAGGCAAACAGTGCTCGCCGGTCGTAACCGAGTCGCCACACCAGATAGATCAGCAGGATTGGCAACCAAAAGTGAAAGAAGGACAGGCCACGTGCGAACAATGAGATGCCCGGGTCAAACATGTAGTCGGTCATTCCCGTGACGGGCATCCCAATCAGTTGCCCCACGAAGTCGACTTGCCAAAGCAGTTGCGGAATCGTGATCCCAACAGCTGCCATCGACGCAAAGAGAGGACGTTGCGTCCACACCGCGGCGACAGCTAAAAACAACGCGACGTCGCAGAAATAAAGAAAGTTGGTCGGTCCATACTCTCGCCAGTAGTACGGTGTGAGAACCGCGACGAAAGCGGTGAAAGCGAGTTTGATCCAAAGTGGGATTGGCTGGGAAGAGGATTGACCATTCATGAGTTGTTTCCGGCGTTGGTTCGGGCGGGTTGCTCCTAATCATGAGCCCGACAACTCGCGGTCACTTCGCGAAAATGAAGGCGATTCGCGAAGAAATTTTGAACCGTGTGGACACTCTGATTCAGCGGGATGCTCGGGCCGAAATCAGTCGACGGTGACGAACTCGTTGCTGTTGAAAAGAGCCAAGCAAAGGTGGGCCAGTTTCTCCGCGTTGGTCGACGGGCTCGCATTCAGAAAGTCCTGGACATCGATCCGTTCCTCGGGTGTCGGGAGCCGACTGAAGGAGCGAAGGAAGATCGCATCAATGCGTTGTGCATCAGTAGGATGGTCCTTGGCGATCGACTCGGCCATTGATCGAGCCAAATTCAGTGAGAACTGCGAATTCAAAAGGTGCAGCGATTGTGGTGCGGTCGTTGAAATGTCTCGGCGGGAACAGCTGGTGTTCGCGCTGGGACGATCGAAGACTTCAAAGATTGGGTAACGCAGGTTGCGGCGAGCAAAGACGTAGATGCTGCGCCGATCATGCTCGGAGCGATCTTCCGTGACGTTCCATTGGTTGACGAGCAAGGTTCCGACCAGCTCTTTGGGAAGCGGTGGGCGAACACCTGGACCGCCAGACTTCCAGTTGATTTGTCCCGAGGCAACCAGCATCGCATCGCGAATCGCTTCGCCCTCGAGCCGCCAACGTGGATAGCGGGAAAACAGTTGGGCATGCGGGTCAGCTTTCAATGCCTCCGCCCAGGCATCTCTTTCGGAGTCGGTTGCATTCTTGTCGAGTCGGCTTCGTTGACGATAGGTGGCCGACGTCACAATCATTCGATGCAAAGACTTGAGACTCCATCCTTGCTTGACGAATGAGGACGCGAGCCAGTCCAGCAGTTCCGGATGGCTGGGCTCGGAACCCATCACACCAAAATCACTGGGCGTGCTGGATAGCCCCGCACCGAAATGATGTTGCCACACGCGGTTGACCATAACCCGCGCGGTCAATGGGTTCTCGGCAGCAACCAACCAATCTGCCAAGGCCGTTCGAAGTCCCGCCGATTTGTCCGATGGTTTCGGCGAATAAGCATGCGTTTTCGATGAAACGACTCGGATCGCACCGGGGCTGAGTTCAGGACCTGGACTGCGGAAGTCCCCACGCAGCATCAGGTGGCTGGAGTGTGCCGATGGAAACGATTCGCTTAGCGTGGAAAGTGAACGGTTCTTCTTGAGGGGAACAGATGGTTCAAAGATGGCACGCAGTCGATAGAAGTCCGCTTGGCTGATCGGATCGTACTTGTGATCGTGGCATTGGGCACAACCGACTTGCAAGCCGAGAAACACCTCGCCGATGGTCGACGTCAATTCGTTCAAGACAGTGTGCCGACGTTCATCGATCAGGTTGATGTCCGGCATGTCCGGTCCTGAAAGGCAAAACCGCGTTGCCGTCAAAGCGGAGTCGTCGTCCGGATCCGTTTCGTCGCCAGCAATTTGAAGTCGAATGAATTGGTCATAGGGCATGTCATCATTGAGAGCGGCGATGACCCAATCGCGATACTTCCACGCGTTGGGTCGGAGCTTGTCATGCTCGAAGCCGTCCGTTTCAGCGAAACGAGCCAAGTCGAGCCAGTGCTGCGCCCATCGTTCGCCGTATCGAGGCGAGTCGAGCAAACGATCGACCAGTCGCTCATAAGCATCGGTTCGTTTGTCCGATTCGAACTCGGCGATCTGAGTTGGCGTCGGTGGCAATCCGGTCAGGTCGAAGCTCAATCGCCGAATCAAAGTTCGACGGGAAGCTTCGGGTTGTGGCTGCAACCCGCGTCGATCCAGTTCGAATTGGACGAAATCGTCGATTGCATTTTGACGCCAACCAGCATTGGAAGGCTGCGGCACTTTGACTTGTTCGATGGGTAAGAACGCCCAGTGCTCACGATCGTATTCGTCGATGGGCAACTCGACATAGTCAGCGGCATTGTCGTCGGCCGTGACGATGCTCGGAAGGTTCGACGTGCCGATGACAAAGGCACACAGGACGGTCAACGCATTCAGGCAACTCGCGTTTGTGACTGACCACAACTTTCTTTGTGAAGTAGACATCAACCGAGGATCCCTTCGACGGCTTCCGCTTCATCCGGACCGGTCAAACGTTTGTCCAATCCGTTGTGAAAGTACGTCAGGTCGTAGTGATCCATTCCCAACAGATACAGAAGCGTCGCATGGAAATTGTTGACGGAAACTTTGTCCGTGACCGCTCGCAGCCCGATTTCATCCGTTGCGCCGAACGCACGACCACCGCGAATTCCGGCACCCGCGAGCCAGACGCTGTAGCCCCAAGGGTTGTGGTCGCGGCCCTTTCCTTGTTCGCTCATGGGCATGCGTCCGAATTCGCCGCCCCAGATGACCAACGTGTCCTCCATCAGCCCGCGTTGCTTGAGATCTTGCAACAGGCCAGCGATGGGTTTATCGGTTCGCCTGCAATACTCGGTGTGGTTCTTTTCAACGTTCGCATGAGCGTCCCAGCCATTCGTGTCGCCAGAATACAACTGAACAAAACGCACACCGCTTTCGAGCATCCGACGGGCCAACAAACAACGCTCTCCAAATTCGCGTGTTTCTTTTTGGTCAATGCCGTACATCTGTTTGGTTTGCTGAGTCTCCTTTTGAATATCGACCAACTCAGGTGCTTCAGATTGCATTCGGAACGCCAACTCGTAGGCCTTCACGCGAGCGGTCAATCGATCGTCAAATTCGCGTTGTTCGAGATGTCTTTGGTTCAGCTTTTGAATCAGGGAAAGATCGAGCCGCTGTTGTTTATCGGTGACGCCCGGCTGAGGTTGCAAATCAAGGATCGGTGATTTCCCCGGACGCATGGTGACGCCTTGGTAAGACGCAGGCAGATAGCCGTTTCCCCACGCCGGCGGTCCGCCCTTGAGTCCTCCGCCCGGATCGGGCAACACGACAAATGCGGGCATGTTCTGGTTTTCAGATCCCAATCCGTAAGCGACCCAACTGCCGACGCTGGGATTGCCCATCAAGATGCTGCCCGTGTTCATTTGATAAACGGACTGCGGATGGTTCACGCTGTCGCCGTGCATGGACCGGATCACACAAAGGTCGTCGGCGTGTTCGGACATGTGTGGAAGGAAATCACTGATCTCCAAACCTGATTGGCCTCGAGGACGAAAGCTGCGGATGGGAGCCAGTAACGGATTCTTCTTGACGTTGCGACGCGTCATCACGTTGCCAAAACTTTCCGGCAACGGCTGGCCACTGTACTTGGTCAGTGCGGGTTTGGGATCAAACAGATCCACGTGACTGGGGCCGCCGTGCATGAAAAGCCAAATTACTCGTTTGGCACGCGGGGCGAAATGCGGCTGATGAACGCCTGCACCCGAGTTGGCTTGCGTCAGTGAGGCACAGGCTAGCATTCCCATTCCACCGCCCGCATTGGCGAGGAAACTTCGCCGGGATTGCGATGGGATCTGATTCAAGGTGGGGATCTTCATGGCCGCGTGGATCAGTTGGGAGGGCTCGGTGGAAGTTTTGGGGTTTCCGACGGAGCAATGTCGTGCTGAGTCTGTCGTCCTGAATCTGGTTGGACTCACTATAACGAACGTGCGAAGCCGTTGCGACGAAAAGACGTGACGGCGGTTTGTGACGCTGCTCACCAAGCCCGTTGGTGCAACGCATGATGAACGCTGGGAGGTGATATTTCACCGAATCGAGCAAGCGGATTTTATTGGGCCGGATTGCAGGTTGTCTTTGGTATCAGCTCAGCGGCGAGGTTGGTTTTATGCGATCATGTGTCGACCGAAAGTCCGACCGTTTTTGAATTGCTCGCGTTTCATTTGAATCTTTGAGATCGGACTTCGTCCCTCCGTCCCGGCACGTCCATGTGCGGGACAAATCCCACTCCAAGGTCTCTCAATATGATTGTGTCTCGAATTCTTTTGTTGGCCAGCATCGCCATGCCTGTGATGGCAAAGGGCGACGAGCATGTCGTTCATTCCTTTGAACGAAAACAACTGACCGGCACATATTTCTCCGAAGGTGCGAACGCGGCGGACGTCAACGGAGATGGCGTGGCGGACATTGTCTATGGTCCGTACTGGTTCGAAGGACCGGCCTATTCAACGAAGCATGAAATCTACCCGCCTGTTCCACAAAACATGGATCGGTATGCGGACAACTTTTTCAGTTGGTTGTATGACTTCAACGGAGACGGTCGCAACGATGTCTTTGTCGTGGGATTCCCGGGGACACCCGCCTATGTCTATGAAAATCCCGGTGAAAGCGGATTGGATCAACATTGGCCAAAACACCAAGTGTTCGACTGGGTTTCCAATGAGTCCCCGCAATTGTTGGACATCGTTGGTGATGAGAAACCTGAGTTGATCTGCACCCGGGATGGCTTCTTCGGATTTGCCACGGTCGATTGGGAACATCCGTTGAACGCATGGGATTTTCACCCGATCTCCGAACAGATCGTATCCAAAAAGTTTGGGCACGGGTTGGGGATTGGGGACGTCAACGGAGATGGACGCCAAGACTTGATTCATTCAAAGGGTTGGTTCGAGCAACCGATGACGGGAGCATTGTCTTCGCGATGGTTCCATCACGAGGTTTCCCTGAGCGAAGGATACGGCGGCGCTGAAATGTATGTTTACGATGTCGACGGCGACGGTGACAACGACATCATCACCAGCCATCGTGCCCATGATTTCGGTTTGGCGTGGTATGAACAGATGCCTGGCGACGGAAACGAGCCTCAGTTCAAGCATCATTTGATCATGGGGGAGCATCCTTCCGAGAATAAATACGGCGTCGTGTTCAGTGAGTTGCATTCGGTAGCGCTAGCCGACATGGATGGCGATGGGTTGAAAGACATCGTCACCGGAAAAACCTATTGGTCGCATCACCGCCAGAGTCCTCAGTGGGACGCGGGCGCGGTTGTGTATTGGTTCAAACTGAATCGCAGCAGCGATGGTGTGGATTGGGTGCCCTACAAAGCTGATGGTGGAGCCGGCATTGGTCGGCAGATTTCCATCGTGGACATCAATGACGACAAACTTCCCGACATCGTTGTCGGTGGAATGCTGGGGGCTCACGTTTTGACGCATCGGGTGAAGTCGGTCAGTGAGTCAGAGTTTCAAGCGGCACAACCAAAGGTCTACACCGGTCCAAAGCTGCCTCAAGTGAAGGATGCGGAGGCGTTGCGCGGCCCGAAGGCGAAAATTGATCGCGAGACGGGGAAGGTGCCCGGTGCGATCGAAGGCGAAACGCTGACGGGCAAAGCGACCGCCGGTTACGCGAAACCTCAGGACATGTCACGTTTTAACGAGGATCAGTGGAGCAACCAATCGCAGCTTTGGTGGACCGGTGCCAAACCGGCCGACAAGTTGACGCTTCCATTGCCGGAGTTCACCGGCACGGTCGATGTGGAAGTGGTGCTCACGTGTGCGGGCGACTACGGCATCGTGCAGTTGACGCTCGATGATCAACCGCTCGGTCCGCCGATTGATTTGTACAGCAACAGCGTGGTGACAACCGGAGTTCTGTCGTTCCCGAAGATCACCGTCGAGGGCAAACAACATTCACTGGAGGTTCAAGTGGTGGGATCCAATCCAAATGCCAAAAGAGCGTATATGTTCGCTTTGGATTACCTTCGCATTGTCCCCGCTGGCGAAGCTGACTGAATGAAGGCGGCAATTGTGGCGTGTCCGTCAGGGACAGTTGCTCAGGCGAGAATCTCCTGGATGACTTTGCCGGCGACGTCTGTCAGTCGGTAGCTGCGACCGTTGTGGAAGTACGTGAGTCGCTCGTGATCCAGACCGAGCAGGTGCAGGATCGTGGCGTGCAGATCGTTCACGCTGACGGGATTCTCAACGGCCTCGTATCCGATCTCATCGGTTTCGCCGTAGCTGACGCCACCTTTGATTCCGGCTCCCGCCATCCACTGCATGAAGCCTTTGGGATTGTGGTCACGTCCCTTGCCATTTTGCGAGATCGGCATGCGGCCGAACTCGCCGCCCCAGATCACGAGGGTCGAATCGAGCAACCCGCGTTGTTCCAAATCGGAAAGCAGACCAGCGACGGGCACGTCCGTCGCGGCGCAGTGATGGGTGTGGTTTTCTTCTAGATTGTCGTGCGCGTCCCACTCGCCGTCACTGTAGACCTGCACGAACCGAACGCCGCTCTCAACAAGCCGTCGTGCCATCAAGCACTTCGACCCAAACGATTTGGACCTGGGATTGTCGATTCCGTAAAGCTGCTGCGTCGCTTTCGTTTCTCGCGAAAGATCGACGACCTCGGTGGCTTCTTTCTGCATTCGAAAGGCCAATTCGAATGATTGCATTCGGTTGGCGAACTCGGCATCTCGCGTGTGCCGCCGCATGTGTTCGTCGTTCAGCTTCGCCATCAAGTCGAGCTGTGCGACTTGGTCTTGTTTGGTGATTTGAGGTTGTCGGTTGAGGTTGAGAACCGGTGCACCTTGGGAACGGAAGAGCGTGCCTTGAAAGGTTGATGGAAGAAAGCCTGCGCCCCAGTTGTGAGGTCCGCCTTTGGCACCTTGTGTGTTGCCCATCACGACGTAGCCGGGAAGGTTTTGGTTTTCACTGCCCAGTCCATACGTCACCCAAGCTCCCGCGGTGGGGAATCCCGGACGTGGCAGCCCGCTGTTGATTTGGTAAATCGCGGGAACGTGGTCGTTGGATTCGCTGTAGCACGATTTGATGAACGCCATTTTGTCGACGTGTTTCGCCACGTGGGTGTATTTGTCGCAAACCCACTGGCCGCTTTCGCCATATTGCTGGAACGAAAACGGCGACTTCATCAGCGGTCCCGGGTTGCCAAAGAACGCTTGAATGTCGGTTGTGTCGCCGTCTCGTTTGTCGAGTTCGGGTTTGGGGTCGAACATGTCGACTGAGCTGGGCGCACCCTCCATGAACAACCAAATGACCGACTTCACTTTCGCGGGGAAATGGCCCGGTCGCGGTGTCAGCGAAGTGATTGGATCTGATAGGTCGTTCGTCGGTGGTGCAGCCAACAAATTTTGCTCGGACATCAAATTGGCTAGGCCGATCATTCCTGCACCGGCACCCGCCCGGCTCAGCCACTCGCGGCGGCTGAGCATGTTCGCGACGCGACCGCAGGGAAACAGTTGTGAATGATTGGTCATTTTGGTTCGCCTCTGACTCAATGTAAGTTACTGAATGATGCGGTTGGTTGCCGGCGGTTGTTGAGTTGTTTCGACGGGCTTGGAAGCCCATCGTACGGGGCCTGAAATTCAATCGATGTAGATGAATTCATTGAGTCCGAACAACGACTGGCAAAAATCAGTCAACGCTTCGATCCGAGGATCTTGCTCTTCTCGTTCGGTTCTCGTGATCGTTTGTGCTTCGATGAATTGCATGGAAGCTTCGACTTCGACGTCCGTTGGCAACCTCGCAAAGGACATCTCAAACGCTTCGGCAATGACCGGCTTCAGTTCTGAAGCATCGGACCCCGAATCGCAGGGGTGCTCTTCGATCAATCGGTTTGCAAAGTCTCTTGCCACGGTGCGGACAAAGCGATCGTTGAGAATCACCATCGCTTGAGGTGCCACGGTCGTGTTCTGTCTTCGAGCACAACTGGTCATCAGGTCGGGCCGATCGAACGCTTGAAACATCGGATAAGGAATCAAACGTTTGTGGAACATGTAGACACTTCGTCGCCGGGTCGTGGCGTCGTCGGGCGCGTTCTTGGGATAGCCTTCGCCTTGGATGTTTCTGGCCAGGTTGGCTTCCGGAGCGATGTAGGGCTTGTAACCCGGTCCGCCGGCTTGCAGGTTGAGCGTGTCGCTGATGGCAAGCATCGCGTCACGCATCACTTCCGCTTCGAGACGCTGCGGATTCATCTTCCACAACAGTTCATTGCCGAGGTCGATTTCCAAACCTCGTTCGTCAGTCGCATCCCGCATGCTGGCTTGCTGCCAAACGGCACTGCCGAGAATTTCGCGGTGCAGAGTTTTGAGACTCCAGCCACTTTCGACGAATGCGTTGGTCAGGTACTCAAGCAATTCAGGGTGTGACGGTGCGTCGCCATTGACGCCAAAGTCACCCGTCGTTTGCACCAGCCCCTTGCCGAAGTGATGGTGCCAAACTCGATTGACGATGACACGAGCCAGCAAGGCTCCGCCGCCACGTTCTGTGTCGGTGATCCAATCGGCCAGGGCACGGCGCTGCAGGGTGCTCTTGGGTTCGCCGATTTCGTCGTAGGCTTCCTTGGCATTTTGCCAGTAGTCATGAGCGTCGGCGCCGGATGACAGCATGGCTGGGAACCCGATGTCGACTTCAATTTCGCGGTCGTAGAAATCACTGCGACGGAACAGCCAAGTCGTTTCACGTTCTTTGCCAAAGTCGCGAAAAAAGAATCCGTCTTTCCCACTGGGCAACTTGTCCGACACGCGATCGCCGCTGTGAAAGACGCCCAGCAGTTGGTAGTACTCTTTCGCCGAGAACGCATCGTATTTGTGATCGTGGCAGCGAGCGCAGGCGACCGTGATCCCAAGCATCCCAGACCCGAGTGTCGAAATCACATCATCCAATTCGTTGTAGCGATTCGCGAGACGCTCACTTTCAAGAAACGAATCAGGCAATTTGAAGGACGTGCCGGCGGTCAGGAAGCCGGTGGCTGAAACGGCAGCGTCATTGTCCGGTTCGATTTCGTCGCCCGCGATTTGCCAACGGACGAATTGCTCGTAGGGCATGTCATCGTTGAAGGCTTGAACCACAAAGTCGCGGTAGTGATAGGCATGCGGTCGGTTTTGGTCGGCTTCCTGGC
>NZ_DDGH01000056.1:17759-30602 GCF_002337565.1 Rhodopirellula sp. UBA1907
GGCTTCCTGGCCGTCGCTGTCTGCGTAGCGAGCCACGTCCAACCAATGTCTTCCCCAACGTTCACCATAGCGGGTCGAACTCAATAGTTCATCGATCAGATTTTGGACCGCCGTCTTCGAGTCCACCGAATGGGCGTCAACAAAATCTGTCGTTTGTTCCTGGGTCGGAGGCAATCCAACCAAGTCAAAGTACAAGCGTCGTACCAGAGTTCTCGCATCGGCCGGTTTCGCGGGGCGGATTCCAGCGTCATCCAATCGCCGCTTGATAAACAAGTCGATCGGGCTTTTGGACCAGCTGTCGTGGGACGAACGTGTTGGCGGGGCGACATTTTGCAGTCGTTGAAACGCCCAGTGCGTTTTTGCTCGATCCATTTTGGGATCGATGACGTCGGCGTCGTCGGGCCAAATTGCGCCTTGATCGATCCAAGCACGAAGCAGGCTGACTTGTTCTTTGGTCAGCGGCTCGGATCCTTCCGGCGGCATCAACGCGTTGTCTTTTCCGCCGGACACCAAGTCGATGAGCAAGCTGTCTTCGCTGTTGCCCGCGAGGATGACTTTGTCGCTGTCTCCATCTTTGAATGCCTTGGCTTTGATTCCAAGGTTCAAGCCTCCTTCTTCCGTTGTCCCAGCGTGGCACTCGTAACAGTTGTCGCGAAGGATCGGTTGGATATCGCGGACAAAGTCGATTTGGCCGGAGCGTTGTTGCTGATCAGAGTGCGGTGATTCCGCGTCGTTGGCCAGGCCAACGCTGCCGAGCGAGAAGAAACAAAACGCGATGAAAAGCGATCGAAAACCAAACGGAAAGATCATCGGATATTCCGTCCTGAGGGGAGGAGATGGGCGGGATGCTGAACGCCAACACAACTCAATGCGTCAGGCGTTGAACGATGTGTTTATGGCGGGCCGAGTCACCGTGGTGGGGCGTTACGGTGCCGGTGTGAGGTTAGAGGATAGATGATCGCGACCTCGTTGCCATTCGCAGACGCGCAAATCACTTTCGATTTTTCGTTGAGGAGTGTCGTCTGCGAATGTTCATGTCGCGTGGTTTTGACGTCGGTATTCGCCCGGTGTGGTTCCAAAGTGCTGGCGGAAAGCTTGTGACAAAGACGCTCCGGTCGCGAATCCAGATTCGTATGCAATCGTTGAAATGGGTTTGTCTGAATCCAATAACAATCGTCCGACGTGAGACATGCGAACGCGACGAATCTCTTCGGCCGGGCTGCGATTGAGTTCCGCGCGAAAACGTTGTTCCAGCCTTCTTCGTGAGATTGGAAATGTTTGCAACAGGTCGGCAACGGTGATGCCGTCGCGAGCTCGATCACGAATGAACCGCAAGACTTCCGCGATTTCATCGTCTGGCATGGCGAGGATATCGGTCGAATGACGCCCGCGAACTTGAAGCGGCGGAATGAGAGTTTCGCGTTTTGGCGTGGCACTTCCGCTCATCATCTTTGACAACATCTGCGAAGCCGTTTCACCGAGTTGGTGACTGGCTAATTCAACTGCCGAGATCTGCGGCGACGCAACGTTGCACAGTAGTTCGTCGTCGTCTCCCGAAAGCACCGCGACTTCGTCGGGAATTTGAATCGAGTCGACTGAACAGATCTCAACCAATTGCCTGGCCGGATAGGGATCCGCAGCGAAGATTCCCAGCGGACGCGGCAAAGTCGACAACCATCGGCGGACGTTGGAATAGTTGGTCAACCATCCCGCGGTGTCGTCACGGGTGGCTTCGTACATTGCACACTGATACCCGCCAGCGGCGACGGCATCTGCAAAGGCGATGGATCGCACGTCGGAGTATCGACCGATTGGGGGTGCATAGCAGGCAAAGTGAGTCAGCCCTCGATCGCGAAGATGCTCAAAGGCCATCTTTGCGCGGGCCGCGTCATCGGTCGCGACTCGTCCGAACCAATCGGCCTTTGGGATCATGATTCCAACATCCACCACCGGTAGGTTCAGACTTTTTACATGGCGGACAGAAGAGGCGGTTCGCAATGAAGCGATGATGCCGTCGCCGTTCCAAACCTTTGGCAAGCGAAGACGACCTTGGGCATCACGAGGTGAGATCAGAACTGTCCAACCGCTTGAATGACCGAACCGGCAAATCGCTTCGACCACGTTGCGACCCCAAGAGTCGTCGGTCTCAACAAGAATGCCAACATGTCGTGGTCGTTTCGTGGTTGTCACGGGGCCTGATCCCAAGGGCGGTCCAAGGTTTTTGTCGATGCGCATCAGCGTAGCAGAAGTGCGCAACTGCGCAGGGTTGGAAGGGAGGTCTCACCTACAATTCTTTCCGAGCGTTTGCTTCTCTGCGTGAACGCCAATCAATCATTCACCGCGCGTTATCCTGTCTCGAGGCAGGAACCAACGTCAAACAACACCGACGAGAAAGACATCAATGACCACTGCCGCGAAGATTGCTGTGATTGGTTTGGGGGCGATGGGATATGGGATGGCCGAGTCCTGTTTGCGGGCCGGACATGAGGTTTGGGGCACAGACATCTCGCCCGACCCAGTCGAGCGATTTCGCGCCGAAGGCGGCCAGCCCGGCGACCTCAAGGACGTCGCAGAGACGCTGGACATCGTTGTCGTTTCTGTCCTCAACGCAGATCAGACTTCTGCGGTTTTGTTCGGTCCCGACGGAGTGGCACGCATGATGAAAGAGGGCAGCGTCGTGATCGCCTGCGCGACCGTGGCTCCTGACTTTGCCCGTGAGATGGCCAGTCGGTGCAACGATTGCGGATTGCATTACCTGGACGCTCCGATTTCCGGTGGCGCGGCCAAGTCCGCCAAGGGACAACTCTCGATCATGGCGGCTGGTTCGGAGAAAGCGTTTGAGGTGGCGAGTCCGGCGCTCGACGCGATGGCCGAAAACGTTTTCCGGCTCGGCGAGGTTGGTGCAGGTTCTGCCATGAAGGCGGTCAACCAACTGCTGGCGGGAGTACACATCGCAGCCATGGCCGAAGCGATGACGTTTGGCATGACGCAAGGCGTGTCGCCAGAAAAGTTTCTGGAGGTGATCCCGCAGTGTGCCGGGACCAGTTGGATGCTGGAGAACCGCGGGCCGCACATTGCCGCCGGCGACTACACACCGCTGAGCCAAGTGAACATTTGGCCGAAGGACCTGGGCATTGTTTTGGACATCGCACGCGATGCGAAGTTCAGTGCTCCGTTGACCGCCGCGGCTCTGCAACAGTTTCTGGCCGCTGCGGGAATGGGGTTGGGAGGCGAAGACGACGCGGCTGTCGCGAAAGTCTACGCTCGCAACGCGAGTCTGGACCTGCCGGGGGATGATTGACTCAAGCGGTTGTGCCGTTTTACTTCACCCTCCTCAACGACGTTTCAACGCATGGATGATGGGCACTCTTGCCCGTCAGAGTCGGCCAAGACCGCCCATCACAATCCGAAGCGTGAGCGAGGGACGCCCCCAACTCCCACGACGGCCCCATCCGGGGCGACCGTTTGCTTTCCGGCATCAGTGTCTCGGGGCTTCCGCCCCGAGCTAAGGACGCCGGCCCCGTCCGGGGCGAAACCCAGACGCCAGCCAGCGATACAGCACCAAAAAACTGCACGACCTGCTTCGTTTCGGGAGAAGTGGATGATGAATAAGCGACACGCGGCGCATCAGAGTAGAACAGTTGTCCTCAACTGTTCCGTCGGGCAACTCTCAACGGCCAAGCCCAGGTTCAATCAATTCCATCTGCAAGCATTCGCGTCACGCTGCT
Organism: Rhodopirellula sp. UBA1907; assembly: GCF_002337565.1. NCBI lineage: Bacteria > Pseudomonadati > Planctomycetota > Planctomycetia > Pirellulales > Pirellulaceae > Rhodopirellula > Rhodopirellula sp. UBA1907. The sequence continues at coordinate 21,488 of NZ_DDGH01000056.1, forward strand.
CGACGACATCAACCAACCACGCGAATATTTCGAGACAAGTGTTCCATACCCGATCATTCCTGCCGAGCGGCTTAGAATGCTGTTTTGATCTCCTCCAGCGACACGCCGAGCAGATGTTGAGCGAGTGGTTGGAGGTCGGCTTCGGTGCCGTGAATGTGGAACGTTCTCTGCACGTGTTTCATGGTGCCGCCAGGTGGCAATGCCGCGGCAGGTGACGACGTTTCCAATTCGTAGAAAGGACCGAGTGGTGGCTTGTTCGGCTCGGGCGATCCATCGTTGTAGGAATTGATGACATCGCCGGCGTACGGTTTGTCTTGCAGTTCCCACATCGAATTGACGAACCCGTGCGGCGAATCCTGCACGTTGTAGGTGACGATGTTCAGCACTTTTCCAGCTGCGTCGTAACTGCCCGCAATGCCTTTGGATCGTTCTGGGGAGATGCCGATTTTGCCTCGACGAGTTCCATCGCCACGGAAGAATAGTTCTTGCTCCTCGACCCTCAGGTAGTCCGGCGGGACCTCGCCAAAGTAGGCGTCGTTGACCTTGGGGCCGAGTTCTTCTTCATCGCCGGAGCGAAAGGGAATGACGACGGTTGTTGCGGGCGAAGGGTTGTACATGCCGAGGATCCAAATCGAGAGCAAACCCGTTTCGCTCTTCCAGGGATTCTCGCCCGTGTTGGTGATTCGATTGTCGGTTTCGTAACCAACGACGCGAAGATCGTCACCCAACTCAACCTGCAATTGGTCAGCGGCTTCTTGGGGGCAGAGCAGTTTGATTGTGCGCTCGATACCGACGTTGAATTTCGTGCCACTGTGGTTGGTCAGTTTCGCTGAGTGACTGAATTTGGCGGAGACATCTGTTTGCTCGACCAGTTCGTAAGTCTCTGTGTCGATCGCCGGAGGCGTCGTCCAGTCCGAGAACTCGAATTGAGTTCCGGGATCGAAGAACAGTCCGTACTGCCCACCTTCGGGACCGAGCCAGAAACGTTCTTCACCGCCGAAGATGTAAATGTGTTCTTCGAGTTTGCCTGTTCTTTCGTCCTCGGAAAGGAAACCGTTTTCGATGACCGGGCGATTGATCCAGCCAAAGCTTGGGCCCGTGTTGCGATCAAAGGTGCTGGTCATCACTCGGCCTTGGTAGGCCGGCGCCACGGCGACCGCAGCATCACCATGATGCAGCAGAACCACATCGGTGTGTTCTTTCATGAACGCCACGTCATCGGCGAACCCGTCCACCGCGGTGGCTGATTCAGGAAAGAGACTCATGGTTGCTACCACCAATCCTGCAAGCGTTGTGAAAGGCGTGTTCTTCATCTCAGTTTTTCTCCGTGACATCAAACCGTTGAATGAATGGCAGCCCACCGCGTTGCTTGCCTTTTGGTCTTCCAATTTCGACGCCCCAATCCGGGAGTTTGCCTTTGCCGCTTTCAGTGAACGCTTCCGGCCGATAGGCGCCGCCTGCCCACGGACCGTTTTTCACATGGTGAGTTTTGGTGAAGTGAATTCCGTCTTCGGCATACAGGATTGAATTCGTGATCGCTTTCGGGCCAGTCGTGCCGATCATCGCGGCGACGCCTTTGCCTTGAGGCCACACCAAGACTTCGTGGTTGCCAGGGATCACTGGGTTGGCTTCGTGACGCACGTAGGGGCCCTCTGGTTTGTCAGCGATCGCCAACCCCATTTGGGTTTGTCCGGGGCCTTTGCCCAGTTGGCGGCCTTTGTAGTAGAACCAAATCTTCCCGTCGCGGACGATCAAGCAAGCATCGTCGACCAGGTGACTGTCGAAGTCATCCCGGTTTTCGCTGTTGGACAGCGCCGGATTGGTAGCCAGACGCTCCCAAGGACCGTCGGGTGAATCGGAAACCGCGATGCCGATTTTCGAATCGGGTTGAAAGCCTTTGCCATACTTCTTGGATGTGCCGGTGTAGAACAGCCAATAGCGTCCTTCAGCGACCAGGATGTTGGGTGTGAAGACACTGGCTCCTTCCCAACTGCCGGGTTCTCCTTTCGCGAGGGCCATCCCTCTTTCGGTCCACTGGTGACCGTCCTTCGACGTCGCGTACCAGATCGTGGCATCGTATCCCGGCGAGATCTTTCCTTTCGAATACCACACGTAGAAGAGGTCATCGACTCGGATGATGTCGCTCGGGTCGCGGCGCATGACACCGGGTTCGGCGCCGATGCCTTCGACGGCCGAGTGCGTGACCACGACAGTCGGTGCATCGGGCGAATCAGCGTGGGCGGAGGTTGCCAACATCACGAGGAGGGCAGGGACAAAGAGTTTTTGCATGTTGGCTATCAAGGTGTTTTTACGAGTGAGGTGAATTGGGTTGCTACTGAGTGCCGCGAGAATCAATGGAGGTTGTTCGAAAGGTGCGGAACCCGACGGGTGAGTTTTGAAGTTGCGATTTTTCCGTCAATGGCCAACGGCCTTTTTCAACATAGCCAGGGGCATCGCCCCTGGAGCAGTAAAACACGGCCCCATTTTGGCCAACGGCCAAATTCAATTCAAAACGTGTGGGTTGATGTTGGCCGTTGGCCAACCAATTTGCCTTCATTCTCGGTCCCTGGGGCGATGCCCCAGGCTACGATGACGAAGGCCGTTGGCCAACAAAATCGAATGCAAAAGCGCAACTTCAAAACGCATGAGCGAGACCTCTCACGCAGTGGGTTACCAAGCGAGGTGGATTTCGTGGCGGCTGAGTCCGGAAACGGTTCAGCGTTCCTGCGGGGCAACGAGATTGATTTTTCGTTGATCGGTTCCGGTCGTGTGAACGTCACCGAGTTCGTTTCGAATCCGTTCGGCTTGGCTTTGCAGGCGAGCGACGATCTCGGGATGACGATCCGCGACGTTTTGCTTTTCGTTCACGTCGCGATCCAGGTTGAACAGCTGTGGCTTTTTGAGTGTCACAAAGCCTTTCGTTTTGTCGGGCTTCTTCGACCAGAATGGTTGGTCGTCCGGCGTGCGGGGAAAATGCAGTTTCCAGTTGCCTTCTCGGACGGCTTGTAGATTCGTGCCGTTGTAGTAGTAAAGAAACTGGTGCGGTGATTGGGTGTCTTTGCCCAGCAGGATCGGCAGAATGTTCTTGCCATCCAGCTTGCGATCATCCGGTGGCTGAACTCCGGCGAGTCCACAGAACAGCGGCAGCAGGTCCATGCTGGTCAGCATGACGTCCGAAACTTGGTTGGGTGCGATGTTGCCTGGCCAACGAAAGATCCCTGGCACGCGGTGGCCGCCTTCCATCGTGCAATACTTGCCACCGTTCAATCCGCCGGTGGATCCGTTTCGCGTGGGACCGTTGTCGGATGTGAACACCACCAAAGTGTTTTCATCGATCCCGGCATCGCGAATCGCTTGCATGATTCGGCCGGTGCTGTGATCCAGCTCTTTGATGAAGTCGCCGTACTTGCCTTTTTCAGATGTGCCGACAAAGTCTTTGCTGGGACGCAACGGGTTGTGCACGATGTGGTGCGATACATAGATGAAGAACGGATCGTCTTGCTGCCGATCGATGAACTCGATGACTTCGTCGGTGTAGCGTTTCGTCAGCACTTCGCAGGGAACGTTTTCTTGCTCCACCGCTTTGCCGCGATACAAGGTGTTGTGATTCTTGCCTCGCCGTGGTTCGTAGTTGCTGGGGATTCCAAAGTATTCATCGAAACCGGCATCGAGCGGGTGCGAACCTTCCACTTCCATGCCCAAGTGCCACTTTCCCACCATCAACGAACGGTAGCCAGCAGGATGCAGCAGTTCGGGGATCGTGAGCTCCTCCGGGGCAAAACCGTAGTCTTGGTATTTTGCGACGTTTTCGTTGCGAGCCACGGGCATGCCACATCGCATCGGATAGCGTCCGGTCAGCAAAGCGGCGCGAGAAGGACTGCACACGTTGGCAGGGACGAAAAAGTCCGTGCTGCGAAAACCTTCTCCGGCGAGTGCATCGAGGTGAGGCGTCTTCACGCCCGATGAATCGTAGCAACTGATGTCACCGTAACCGAGATCATCCGCGAAAATGAGGACGAAATTGGGTGGTCTGTCGGCGGCCTCGATGGAGGAAGCTTGCAGCCATGGCATGGCAACGGCCATGAGCAAGCCAACCCAAAAACAGCATTGGCGACGTAAATTCGGAACGCCGGATCGGACAAAGGTGCGCATCGTGTGTTCTCAGTTAGAAAGTGGCTTGGGGTTGTCTTTGAAAGCAGCCGGCCGACTGTTGGTGGCGATATCAGCGGCAAAGTCTTTCAGATGGCGTTGCAGTTTTTTGACAACTTGTGGATTGGCTTCGATGACGTTCACCTTTTCACCGAGATCCTTTTCGAGGTCGTAGAGTTGCTGGGGGACTCCTTTGTTGGCATGCAGTTTCCACTTGCCTGACCTCACTGCTGCCAATTGGTTGCCGCGGTGGTAGAAGAAGACTTCGTGCGGTGATTGCGTTTCGCCTTTCAGAGTGGTCCAGATGTCTTTGCCATCGATGATTCGGTCCGTTGGGATTGTTGCTCCGGCGAGCTTCGCGAATGTGGGCAGCAGGTCCATGGTGGACATGAGTTCGTTGTTTTCTTGGCCGGCGGGGATCTGTCCTGGCCAGCGAACCACAGTGGGTTCACGCACGCCGCCTTCGAACGCGGTTCCTTTGTGTCCCCTCAGTAGGCCGGCGCTGGCGAAGAGTGTGTTCTTTGGCGGTCCATTGTCGGACGTGAACAGCACCATGGTTTTCTCGTCGAGCCCATTGGATTTCAGTGCGTCGAGGATTTGTCCGACGGACCAATCGATTTCGGCGATCGCTTGGTTGAAGAGATTCGCACGCGTTGCGTAGTCAATGTTTCCGTTTTCTTTGCTGATGGCAGCCACGACGTCATCGGCAACACCCTTCATGAACGGAGGCGAGACGTGCAGCGGGGCATGAGGAATGGGATGGGGGATGTACAGAAAGAATGGTTGGTCTTTGTTTCGGTCAATGAACGAGACCGCGCGTTCCGTGATCCGTTTGGTCAAGAAGTCAGCGTTGGGTTCCATTTCGACGACCGTGTCGTCCTCCAGCAGAGGCAACGGTGGGAACTGGTAGTGATTCTGCCGAGGATGAAACGGATGAATGTCGTGGCTGTAGGGCAGGCCAAAGAACTCATCAAAGCCTTGTTTCGTCGGGAGGAATTCTGGTTGGTCGCCGAGGTGCCATTTGCCAAACATGCCGGTTCGATAGCCCGCTGTTTTCAAGACTTCCGCGATGGTGATTTCATTGGGATGCAAACCTTTGCGATCGCCAGCCAGCAGCACTCCGAAATTGGAACCCATCGCCATGCCGATTCGCTTGGGATAGCAACCCGTCATCAGCCCCGCTCGTGATGGAGTGCAAACGGGAGCGGCGACGTAGAAACTGGTCAGCCGAGAACCCTCGGCCGCCATCTGATCAATTCGAGGCGTGGCGACGTGCTGACCACCAAAGCAACTCAAGTCGCCATAGCCTTGGTCGTCGGTGAGAATGACGATGAAGTTGGGCTTGGTCGTTCCCGCTGTTGTCCCACGACCTGCCGGCGAGACGGACGCGGTGGGGGACGCAGGTTGCTTTGCGGCTTGGGGTTTCTTCTTGGGCGACGGTTTCTTTGGTCGCGTGCCTTGGGATCCTTTCTTGGGGCGATAGGACTCCAATAGCGTTTTCATTTCTTCCACGACCTCGGGATGTTCCCGATAGACATTGGTGGTCTGCGATCGGTCCTTTTCCAAATCGTATAGCTGAGCGGGCGGAGCATTCTTTTTGAGGCGGCCGTTTTCAATGTCGCTGTTCTTATGGCCGGAGAACTGAACGGCGGCGGGACCTCCCCAGGCGTGATGCTGGGGTTTGGAACCGTTGAATCCGCCGCTGCCACGGGCGCCGATGTACAGCCACTTGCCTTTGCGAACGGCTAAGTTGCGTGGCTGGCGTGGTGCGAGGACCAACTCCGTCCGCAAGGGTTCGCTGGGTTCATCCAGCAACGCAGGCAACATGTTGATGCTGTCTTTCTGCTTCGACGATGGCATCTCTTGCTCGGTCAGTGCCGAGAACGTGGCAAACAGGTCGACTTGGCTGATCAGTTGATCGGACTGAGTTCCCGCTTTGATTTTGCCCGGCCATTTCGCGATCAGGGGAACTCGGTGTCCGCCTTCCCAGACGCCGAATTTGAACCCCAGCAATTCGCCATTGGGTTGATGCCCGGCTTTGACCGCATCGCGTCCAGCTCGGTTGAGCATGGCACCGTTGTCGCTGGTGAAGAGAACCAGCGTGTTTTCAGTCAGGCCATTGTCTTCGAGCGACTTCACGATCTCGCCGACCATCCAGTCCAACTCATGGACAAAATCGCCGTAAAGGCCGCACTGGCTGGTGCCCTTGAAACGGGGCGCCGGGGTGAATGGGTGATGAATGTTGGGAGTGGCGAAATACAGAAAGAACGGTTCGTCTTTCTTTTCAGTGATCCAATTCACCGCGCGTTCCGTCAGAAGCGTGCCCGTTTTTTCGTCGTCGTAGATTTCGTGAGCCTTGAGAGCACCGCTGAATCGGTTGGGGCTCTTGACGGAGGCTTCTGCAGGAAACGTGGGCGTAGGGGACACGGGTTTGCCGCCGTACACCAACGGATCGTTTGGATCGTATCCGAAGATGCTGTCATCGTTGACATAGACGTAGGGGCTGCCGCTGTTGACCAAGGGCACACCAAAGTAGTGATCAAACCCGACGTCCTGAGGTCCGGGCCGCAGTGGCACTTGCCAATCGTTGGGTTCTTCTTTGAATCCCAGATGCCATTTCCCGAGACAGGCTGTCGCGTAGCCTTTGTCCTTGAAGACCTTTCCGATCGTTTGCGTGTTCGTGTCGATGATCAAACCGGAGGTCGTTGGCAGCGGGCCCCAGACTCCTTGACCTTCCATCGCGCGAACCGGGTACTGGCCCGTCAGCAGCCCGTAGCGTGAAGGCGTGCACACGGCGGATGCGGAGTGGGCGTCGGTGAACCGTCGTCCTTCCGCGGCAAGTTGATCGATATTTGGTGTCGATAGTTTCGTCGCGCCATAACAACTCAGGTCTCCGTAGCCGAGGTCGTCAACAAAGATCAGAACGACGTTGGGTGGTCGCTCCGCCGCGGCGGTCGTGCAAGTGATAAGAAGCACGAGCAAACAGAGGCAGTGGTATCGAAGGAGTCGTTTCATTGAAATTTCCGCCTGGCTGTTGAGGGGCCTTCGGTCGTGGAGTGTTTGTGATGCAGGTGTTGGAAGCAGAACAAGTCAGAGGTGCAGCTCAGTAGTTCACTGTTCCACCTCGCGCCGGTTTTTGTCGTTCGTTTTTCCACCAGTGGTCAGGGCCTTCGGATTCAATTCCCCGCCACACCTTCAGCAGTTCGTCTTTCATTGCTGCCGTCTTCTCTGGCATCGCGGCGGCCAAGTCGTGTTCTTCTTTCCAGTCGGTTTGGATCTCGTAGAGTTGGAACTTCGTGAGCGTTTCGTCTCCGACCAGTTTCCAGTCACCGATGCGGAGTGCCACGCGATCGGCAGGGGGCGAAACGTGTGTTCGCCAGAACAGCGGGATCTCCCTGTCGACCGGTTTTCCGTCGAAGGCGGGCAGCATGCTGACACCGTCGATTGTGCGGTCGTCAGGCAGCGGGATGCCGGTGATGTCCAGAACCGTTGCGAAAATGTCGGTGCCGATGACTGGGATGTCGCTGACGGTTCCGGGCGTGATGTGCCCTGGCCAACGAGCGACGCCGGGCACGCGAATGCCGCCTTCGTGGTCGCTCCGTTTGTTGCCTCGCAGTCCGCCCGACGTTCCGCCAAAGGCAGGCACGGGACCGTTGTCCGAAGTGAAAAACAGAAGTGTGTTGTCGCTCACACCTTGTGCGTCGAGTGCGTCCATCACCATTCCCAAGGCGTGATCCATCTGAGTGATATTCCCCATGTACTTGCTGTTCTCATGCCCCTTGTACACGTCCTGAAACCGCGAATCGGTTGCGATGGGGGAATGCGGTTCGTGCACCCACACCGTCATGGCGAATGGTTTGGCTGGATCGTGAATCTCTTTCAGCCATCGTGCTGCTTCGGTGGCAACCAACTGGGCCGAGTAGCCTTCGAGCTTTCCAACGGGTTCGCCGTTGCGAACAAAGTTGTCGGGGTTCTGATGGCTGGGGCTGGCGTTGTTTTGAGTGCACATCCAATGATCGAATCCATGTTCGCTTGGATGAGGGAATTCCGGATTGCTGAACTGCTGCCTCGAGAGCAAATGCCACTTCCCGACGTGACATGTTTCGTAGCCGACGTCTTTCAGCAACTCCGGAAAGGTGATCTCACTGGCACGCAGGTGGGCCTCGTGATTTCCTGACAAGTGCCGATAAACGCCGTTTCGATAAGGCGTCCGTCCAGTCAAAATCGCGGACCGGGATGGCGAGCAGACACCGCAGGCGGAATAGCACTGCGTGAACTTCACGCCTTGAGATGCCAGCCGATCAAGGTTGGGCGTTTGAATCAGTTCGTGGCCGTAGGTGGCGGAGTCGCCCCAGCCCATGTCGTCGGCGACGAACACCACAAAGTTGGAATGGGCCGCATCAGCAGCCTGTGCACCCGCCAATCCGAATGGCTGCGTGCCCAGCACGCAACCGAACAGGAGTGCCATCGAAATCGAATAGTTCGTCTTCATGTGGGGCCATCAGTTCGGGAGGTGGTCGAGGAAAAACTGCACGGTGCGGTCAACGATGGCATCTCGCGATGGATCGATGTCCGCGTCGACTTTTCGCCAGTTGTGTCCCGCGTTTCGAATGATCATGACTTCGACGGGGGCTTTGATCGCGTCCGCTTTTTGTTTCATGTGGTGAGCGTGCTTGACTGGGATGGTCGTGTCTTTGTCGCCTTGGATCATCAACAGCGGCGGGCTGTCGGCACGCAAGAAATTGACCGGACTCATCTCACGATAGAGTTCCAGCTTGTTCGCCTCCGATGAATTCGAACCCAGAATGCGAGGTCCGAATCGATCGCGGAAGTCCGCTCGGTTGTCGTGATTGAACAGCTCGGTCTTTTCAAAATCACTGGGCCCGTACCAGGAGACTCCTGCCAGCATTCGGTAAGGCGTTCCCGCCAACGCTTCGTCGCCCGGGAGTGTGTCCGATGTCGTCAG
>NZ_DDGH01000056.1:30684-50885 GCF_002337565.1 Rhodopirellula sp. UBA1907
CCGATGTCGTCAGCAACAGCATTTGTGCGATCTGCCCGCCGGCGGAATCGCCCATGACGAAGAAACGCGTGGGATCGAGCCGAAGCGTTTGGCTGTTCTTTGCCAGATAGCGAACCGCATCCTTCGAGTCGATCACGCAGTCCCGCATCATCACACCACTGTTTGGCTTGCACAGCCGATAGTTCACCGACGCCACCGCGAATCCTTGCTGGAGCAGTTGCTCAAACACGGTTTTGAACGAACCTTTGGCGGCGCCCTGTTTGCTGCCTGCCGCCCATCCGCCTCCATGCGTGTACACGATCACGGGGCAGCGTTCATCGGTAGGCCGTTCGTCGGTTTGCTGTTCACTGGAGCCCAGTTTGGCCGGGTAGTAGAGGTCCAACAGCAGTTCTTTTTGCCCGACCGTTTTGTAAACGAGATCGAGCTTGCGTTCTCCGTCGGTGTCCAGAGTCGCCGTTCGTTCTTGGCTCAGTTCGTCGATCGAAAGTATCTTGTCCTGGTTGGTGTCGAGTTTTCGATAGCGGTTCCAGGCACGCGAATTTTCGTTCTGTTCCCAGGCTCCGTTGTCGTTCTTGTCAAACTTTTGCATCAGCCGCGTGGCAGCCGCTGTTTGGGCGGGAGGAGCGGCATCGGCCAGGGATGGCAAAAGGAACCAATGGCTGGCAACGAGCAGGATGGTTCCTGGGATGGGAAGGCGGATCACGGTGGGGCGTCTCCGGGTGAGATGACATGGGTACGGGGTTTACGACCGTCGTTTCATTTCTTCTTTCGTTTGGCCTCCTTGCTCATGAACGGTTGCTTGTTCTGAACCGAAACGTTTCGGTCGAACAGCGTGCTGTGTCGTTGGTAGTCGTTGTACTCCACCGCCTGCGATTTCCACTTCGCGAGCTCTTGCTCGTATCGCGTTCGCATCGCCTCCAGTACGTCCACGCTTGCTGGTTCAGTGGCCAGGTTCACCAGTTCCAACGGGTCGTTTTGCGTGTCGAACAATTCCTCGGATGGTTCCATTCGCTCGTCGCCGTACCACCAGTACGTGTACCTGTATTGCTTCGTCAGGCAACTCAGGCTGTGAGTGGGCAGCGGTCCGAACACGTTGATGAACGACATCTGTTCGTGGCCACCATCTTCTGGATCTTGCAGCAGTCCCAGCAGGCTTTTGCCGTCCATGTTGGATGGGATTGGAAGGCCTGCTAGTTCCAGCATGGTGGGAGCGAAATCGATGTTGCCGGTCAGTTGCTTGCAGCGGACTTGTTGTCCGTTGAGTGGGCTGCGTGGATCGTAGATCATCAGCGGAACACGGGAAGATTCTTCCATCGGCAACACCTTGGAACCGTAGCCGTGTGAGCCGCAGATGTAACCGTTGTCACTGGTGTAGATCACAACGGTGTTGTCCGCCATGCCTTGAGCTTTCAGTTCGTCGCGAATCATCCCGAGAGCGACGTCGATGGCATAAACCTGTTGATGGTACTTGGCCATTTCTCCGTCGTAGTCATCGTCATAGTGCCACTCGGTGAAGCGTGGGAATTGCCGACCGAGTTTGCTTTGTGGCGCGAGGTGCTTGCTGTATTCCCGTCCAAAGTTCAATGGTTTGGTGAACTGTTTTCCTGCGTAGACGTGATTGAACCGTGGGTCCGGGGTTGCCGGTTTGTGAGGTGCCTTGAAACTGATTGATAAACAGAACGGTTGGTCTTGCTTCGCCGCTTCACGGATGACGTCTTTGCCAAAGGCTGCGTAAGAAAGTGTCGAGTGGGGATACTGCTTGGCAAACTTGCGCATCGACTTGTTCTGTGCCGTCGCGTAACTCGTTTGGCCTGGCCCGCCGCCCCAGAAGTCGAAGTCGTCTTCACACAAACCTTTGCCATCCACGACCAATCCGAACTTGCCGGCAAAGGCGGTGAGGTAACCCGCTTCGCGAAGGAGGACGGGATACGATTTGGCCCACACGTCTTGGCGCATGTTGCCGTGTTCGAAATTGCAACCGGTTTTGTATTCGTACATTCCAGTGAACACGTTGGCCCGGCTGGCCATGCAGATTGCCGTGGTGTTGTAGTGCTTGTCGAACAACACCCCGTCACGGGCAAGTTGATCCATGTTGGGCGTCAGGACGTCGTCGTTTCCATAGCAGCCAACGGAGTAGGTCGATTGGTCGTCGGCGAACAGGAAGACGATGTTGGGTGCCGCTTCGGCGTTGCTTTTTCCGCTTCGTTGGTCTGGTTGAGCGGACGCGGGAGTACAAAGAGTTCCGCAAACAATCGCGGTCGCAAGAAGAAGTGCTAGGAAGCGAATCATCGAAGCGTTTCTCGGTGAGGTTGGTGTGAGCATGTGCGATCGTTCGGTGCTGATGTCGGAGAAGCAATTGATAGCGGCAGGACGCGAGCCCTCCGGTGACGTGCCGGGCGGTTGGCGCCGCTCCGCTAAGAAGGACTCATTGAGGAACGGTTTCTTTATCTACAAGTCCGGCCTTGGAAACGTCCCAAGGCACGAAGCCAAGACGCAGTGCCGGGGAATCGGGACTCAGTCGGAAATCGCCGTTGGCGGGATCCACAAACAACGGATCAACGGCCCGGCTATGCGTGTCGACTCCGTCTTGCCTTTGCTTGTCCAACATTTGCTCACCCAGGGCGGGGTCGCTGGCGCAGTAGTAGATGTTGTGATCGGTGTCCGCGTCCTTGGAACGAGCCAAAGCCCTGCCTCGCCGATCCTCGTTCGTTCGTCCTTTCCCGGGCGGCAGTTCATCAATGAACGTGCAGGTGTCCGAGGACGAGTAGAAAATGTTTCGCTGGATCCTTGCCCCCGTGAGCGGGCCTTCGCGAACCGAGAGGTAGTAACCTCGAGGCGGAGCGATGATGTCGGCCACGATGTTGTTTTCAACACGCGTGTTCAACTTCATCAGGATGCCCTGCGAGGTGCACTTGTAGATCAGGTTCTCAGCGATCAGCGTGTCGCGTTGGCCACCATCGGTGCGAATCGCGGCTTGCATGATCATCGGGGCAACGAGGTGATGAACGAAGTTGCGGCGGATCACGTTTCCCGCACCTGCCCCACGAACGTAGATCGCGTTGCCGTCGCCGAGCATTTCCATCGCGTGATGAATCTCGTTGAGTTCAATGGTGTTGTCGTGCGTGTGCAGGTAGGGAAGCACGTCTTCCAGTTGAGGATTCTTGGGCAGTGATGCGATTTCATGCCGACGGATGGTTCGTCCGAGTTCTCTGCCTTGGCGTCGAAAGAAATCCGTCATGCAACCGGAGAGAATGATCCCGGTGTAGGGGGTGTTATGGACAAGGTTGTGCTTGACATGGTTTTGGCCGCTCTGCCAAAGCATCACGCCAGGCGAGTGCGAATGGATCCGACCGGTGTGATGAATGTGGTTGTTGAAGACCAGGTTTTCGCGATTGACGTCTTTGGTGCCGGGACCGTAACCGCACAACAGAATGCCAGCACCGCCGATGTGTTCGATCACGTTGCCAGCAATCGCGTTGTGTTGGCCGTGCAGGTCAACACGAATCGCGGATCCACCGCTGTGAGCAAAGTGGCATTGCTGGATTCTGCAATGTTCTGTTCCTCGCAACCGGACCAGCGCGTTGGCTTTGTCGTGCATGTCCCCAGTCGTGCTGCAATCCCGCATCGTCGGGAGCAATGCTGAACCGTTCGCCGTGCATGAAAGTCAGACCACGCAAGCAAAGGTTCGTCACTGGAATGTCTCGCGGGCCTTCTTTGTCAATCTTGCCTTCGATGCGGATCAGTTCCTTCAGCCTTGGGGCCAAGATTGGCGAATCGTTTCGCGGCCAAAGATAGAGTTTGCCAGTTTGAGTATTGAGAGCCCATTCGCCTGGCTCGTCGAGTTCCTCCAGGGCATTTTCCACCCAGCACGAGTTGGTTGTTTTGAGGAAGTGCAGCGGGTTCATCGCATAGGTCGCGTCGATCGACGTTCGGGCGATCTGCTTCTCCTCGTTCACGGATTCCAGCGGCAGGATGTTCACGATCCAAGCATGATGCGGGCGAACAACGATCTCGATGTCTTCGACGTTGGGCCAGTCCTTCAGGCGACCCGCCGGAAAATGCAGCTCGTCGCGACTGCCACCTTTTAGCGGAATGAACCCTTGAGATCGGGCTCGCGGGAGCATGCCTTCTGCATCAAAGAGTGTGTGGAACCGGCCGGAGGCGTCAGCGACCTGCACCTTGCCGAAAGCTTTATCCGGAAGACCGGGCGGGGCCGTCGTGACAGGTTGCCAGTCCGTGATTGCTTGGCCGGAACTGAACACCGGTGTTTCATCTGGGTAAGCCGCGTAGGTGACTTTGCCGTCACGGTGTCCTGAATCCTGCAGTCCGAAGACCACGGTTTCTGTCAGGCGATAGGTACCGCCACGAATCAGAACCAACGTATCGCTTGAATTGTTTTTGCCGGAGTGTCGGATTGCGTCACGAGCTCTGGCAATCGATGCAAACGGTCCGTCGGATTGGGAATCGTTTGGTTCTGCGAGCTTGCCGGACCAATTGTCACGACCTTTGGGGGAGACATAGAAATCGGCCGGTTCGGCGGCGCAGTAATCGCCGACTGCCACCGAGATCGTTAGCAGGACCAGGGCGAAGAATTGGAACGAGCTCAGCTTTGCTTTGCGATTCACTGGGGGAATTTCTCTTGGACTCTCGACAAACCGTTTTCGCCGGAACGCTTCGTGATCGTTCGGGTTTGCATGTCGGCCATGGGAGCGGTTTCGTGCCCCCTGATTGTTTGCGACAGCGACAAACAGGCAGTATAGTGGCCCGCAGTGCTGTGTTAGTGGCGTTGCACCTTTCACTTTGCGTCTTTTACTGGAACATGTGCGACACCCATGCCGACCGGCCCAACGGATACGAAGTGTGTGGCACTGCTGATCGAGTCCTCTCGCGCCTATGGTCGCGGGCTGCTGCGTGGGATCGCCGCTTATGCACAAGAGCAAGGTGATTGGTCGCTCCGACATCAGGAGATGACGATCAATGCGGATCCGCCCTCTTGGCTTTCGCGGTGGAAGGGCCACGGTGTGCTTGTTCGGGCTGAGACGCCGAAGATGATTGAAGCCATTCAGGATTTGGGTTTGCCGGTCATCGATCTCAGGTGTTGGCGATCAGCGGGGAAGATTCCCGGCTTTGATACCGAGCCCGCATCGGTTGTGAAGCTCGCCGTCGATCATTTGCGAGACCGTGGATACACCCAGTTTGGGTTCTGCGGTTTTGGAGGTGCAAACTACTCCGATCGTCGACTCTCCGAGATGCGGAAGTATGTCCGTTCTTTGGGGCATGACGTTGTTGCATACGAGTCACCCGGTCCAGTTCACGCGACAACCTTTGATGCCGAGCAGAGCGGGATGCTCGACGAGGATGGTTTGGGGCGATGGCTCAAATCGCTTGCAAAGCCCGTTGGCGTTTTGGCTTGCAACGACATCCGCGCGCAACAGTTGTTGAATGCGTGCCACGAATGCAACATTCATGTTCCCGATGAAATCGCCGTCGTTGGAGTCGACAACGACGACGTGATTTGTCCGTTGTGTTCTCCACCGCTGACGAGCGTCGAACCCAACACGGAGAAAATCGGGTACGAAGCGGCAGCGATGTTGGACCTGATGATGGCTGGCGAGAGCGTTCCTGCCAAACTGACCTGGGTACCGGCTCGGCGAATTGTCGTGCGCGGTTCGACCGATGCGATTCCTGTGGATGACGCTGAATTTACCAAGGCCTACCGCTTCATTCGCGAAAACGCTTGTCGAGGTGTGTCGGTGCAGGATGTCGCCGATGCGGTGCCAATGTCCCGGCGATCGCTCGAACGTCGGATGCGAACTTACTTGGATCAATCGCCTTCGGATCTGATCGCGTCCATTCGTTTGGCTCGGATCAAAGAGTTGCTCGAGACCACTTCGCAACCACTGAAGAAAATCGCCAGGCTCACCGGATTCAACTATGACGAGCACATGGCGAAGTTCTTTAAAAAGCTAACCGGTGTTCCTCCCGGTCACTACCGGCGGAAGCATCGTCTGGAATCAATCGCAGGCGATGACCTCAAACCATAGCGGTCTATTCCGCGGGCACTGGTTCATCGTAGCCCGCGTCTGAGTTGGTCGCCGCCAATTCGGCTTCGTACTTGGCCAAGTCGTCTGCGGTGGCACCGTCGGTGGCCAGAGGGTTTTGGTCGGACCCGCCACAACCGGACAGGACACAAGTGACCATCATCACAAGAGAGTATTTCAAAACTGAATTCATCGGTTGATTCTCGTTCGAGTTTGTTGTTTCAAAAAGGATGCTTCTGCCCGTCGTTGTAATGAAGTCGTTGCAATGAATACGGGCAGAAGAAACATGGAATCGTTCTGGCGTTGAAGCTGAGGCGTCAGAATTCTTCCGTTGTTTCTTTGGAAGCACGTGTTCCAAGAGCGCCCCACAATCCATAGGGACTCGCCGAGCCGGGCACATTGTTTTGCCAAATGTTTTGCGCATTTGAATTGCCGGCTTCGATGGAATCAGTCACGAACCGAACGGCACCATCACCCATCAAGACGTGAGCACCGCCTTGGTGCCGGCTGGAGACGGTTGCGACCAAGGTTGTCCCCAACGCGTTGTACCGACCACATGCTTCTCGGTTGGGAGGCAAAATCGTGAGGACGCCTGACATCAACGGCAGGTAGTCGGCCCAGCGGTGGCCGCGAGCAAAGTTGCGGCGGTTTTGTTGTTGGAACTCCGGCAGCCAGAATTGCGGCCGCTCAGGGTCAACGTAGCCGCGGTCGGTGCAGATGTTGGGGTTGCGACGCAAGGCGGCGAGGCCAAAGGGACCCGAGTTGCCACCGTTGGTCGCGACGCTGTTGCCTCGCTTATCACCGTCTTGCAATGCCGTGATCATCTCGCCCATCGCGATGGTATTGGACAAACCGTCGAGCGTGTCACGGAACTTGGAAACTTGCAAAGGCATGAAGAATCCGCGGTGTGCATCGCGGGCTTGCCGTGCGCGACCGTTGGTGATTGTTGTCCGGTTGTTGTTATAGGGTCCGTAGTGCAATTGCCAAATTGAATCACCCATGCACGCACCATAGTTGGTCCGTCCCAACGCGGGCAAACCACGACCAGGATCGCTCGGGCAACGGAAGGTTGGGATCTCGTTGACCCAAGGCATGTACTGAATTTGATCTGGGGTGGGGCCCATCGCAGGCCACGGCGGCGACTGAACTGCGCCGTCGGTGCGTTGGGTGCTGGGGTTGGAGATCTGTTCCCATAAACCTTGTTGTTCAATGTATGGCAACATCGGAACCAAGGCACTCAAACGCATGCGGTTGCCCGTGGTGGATGTTTTGTACCAGGCATCCGGCGGCTCCGGGTTTGTTCCCGCACCGTGTGTGGGCATTTGGTTGAAGGCGGAATGGTAATTGTGAATTGCCAATCCCATCTGTTTGAAGTTGTTGCTGCAACTCATTCGCCGTGCGGCTTCGCGGGCAGCTTGCACCGCGGGAAGAAGCAATCCGACGAGTACGCCGATGATTGCGATGACGACGAGGAGTTCAACCAAGGTGAAACCGCGTCGTTGCCTTGAGTACGTCATAATGGTCCCCATTTTAAATGCGCTCAATGAATAGCAGTCATCCAATTTCCGAACGACGAAAACGCATGGGCTTGATAAGACCGTGCAAGCTTTCGCATCTTCGATTGTTAGGTCGAATGACCTTCGACGAATGCCGATGACTGATGGGCTGTCTTTGAAACCTATCGATTGTGGAACCGACAAACAATGAATTTCCACGGCCGTCTTATGTCATTTTGCGACTGGCAGCGGTGGGTTGCTGCGCGATATGGGTAATTAGCGTTGGGTTGTCCGCCGATAACGATCGGTTGGTTTTCCAGTGGGTGCGCCTGGTTGGGCTGCTGACTCGACGGTTGAACGCTGTTGGTTTCCGACGATGGCAGAGGCAAAGCATCAACCAGCTGCGGCGTCTATTCTTTGATTCGCAACCGGAGAGTTTGAGTGGATGCAGCGTTCGAGTGGATGCACCGTTCGGTTGGATCCAGCGTTCAAATGGATAAGGTGCGACGGGGCAGGTCGTGTTCAATCGAGATGGACATTGTCTCGTTGGCGACTGACTCATTGTTGACGTGGCGGTTGAAGTTTGGGCTGGATTGCTGGGGCGGCAATCATTGAGATCCGCATGATTCGCAGGTCAGCAACGTGCTCGCGGAAACAATTGCATTGGCTGGATGCACGCAGTTGTGCCTGGCTCGCGATTGTTCTCGTCTGGTTTGTGGCTGAGACGAGCGGAGGGTGCGCGCTGAATTCGTCTACATTGTGTCGAGACGGTCGCATTTTGCGTGCTCACGAGGTGTCCGCTCATCAGCAGCGTGTGCTGACGCCAGTGGTCGCGACACTTTCTGCGCAATACGACCGGGAGAGGAAGTAATCGTTGAGCGATTGGATTGACGGCATCTCGAGGGGCGGATTCAATTTACGCACCATGAATGGACGCTGAACAAGTTTTGCATAGGCGGATATGCAGACGTAACATCAGAACTGAACGAGCGTTGAGCGAATGACGGACCCGGATTCTCCTTTGATTGTTGGCGTGGGAGCGTCCGCGGCAGGCCAGGAAGCGTTCAGATTGCTAGCGGAAGCGTCATCGCGAATTGTTTGGATCGTTGACCGCGACGGAAAGTTTGTTGAGGACTCGCCCAGTTGGCGTGCTTTCACTGGCCAAACACTCGATCATTTGCCGAGAGCGCAGTGGCTCGATGCTGTCCATCCCGAGGACCGTCAATCAGCGGCTGAGGCCCTGAACAATTCGGCTCGCGAGGGCGTCGCTGCGATCGAGTTTCGGCTGCGACGGGAAGATGGAGCGTACACCGGCGTGCAAGTTCAGGCGGTGCCTCAATGCCAAGCCGATGGTTCGATCGCTTGCTGGGTCTTGATGAGCTCCGCCATCGATGATCCCAAGACTTCTCGCTCGAAAGAGACTCATCACTCGGAAGCTGCCGAGCGGGAGGCACATCTGCGGCGAGTCATCAATCACCAACTCGGGTTGGTTGGCGTGATCGATCGAGATGGGATTTTGGTCGAGGTCGATGATCGAAGTTTGGAGATTGCCAAAGTTTCTCGCGAGGACGTGATTGGGAAACACTTTGCCGATGCGCCGTGGTGGACCTATGACCCAAGGGTTGCCGACAAAGTCAGAGACGCGATGCAGCGAGCGTATGCAGGCGAGGTCGTCCGATTCGATGTCTCGTTGTTTGCGTACGGTGAGGAAGGTGTCCGCATCGACTTCATGATCGCACCGGTGATGAACGACGATGGCGAAGTCGAGTTTCTGATTCCATCCGGGACTGACATTCGTGACCGGCATCGAGCGGAAGTCGAGCTGCGAAAGAGTGAGCGGCTCGTGCGCACGATCGCTGAGAACTCGACCCAGGGCTTGGTGATGATGGATGCCACCGGTCACGTGATCTATTGCAACCAAGCGTTGCTCGACATGACTGGTTTTGATGAGGAGGAAATTCGATCAGCACCGCTTCATGATTTGATCCACCATCATTATCCCGATGGTCGTCCGTATCCGATGTCGGAGTGCCCGATCGACCGAGCGCTGCCGGAGGACTTTTCTGTTCGCGCCCATGAGGATCTGTTCTTTCGAAAAGATGGCAGCTCGTTTCCGGTTGTCTGTGCCGCGAGTCCGATCTTTGAGGATGGCAAACCCGTTTCGACTGTGATCGAGGTTCGTGACACGACTGTTCAGAAGGCCCACGAAGTTGAGCTCAAACGTGCGTCCGCTCGGCTGGATAAATCCTTGGCGTTCGCCGGCATTGCCGCATGGGGTTGGGACAGCAATCAGCAGCGTCTGATTCTTGACGGTCCGCTCAGGCGGATGTGGGGTTTCGACGACGAGCAAGATGTCACGCTTGATGACTTTGCCAAGCGAATCTCACCGAACCATCGAGATCGCGTGATTGGATCGATCACGAATGCGATGAAGAACTTCTCGAGTTATCGCGAAGAGTACACGATTGATTTGCCATCCGGGAATCAACGTTGGATTCGGGCGATCGGGCAAGTCGTCGCTGACGGGAATGGGGGCATCGCTGACTTCTTCGGTGTCACGATGGATGTCACCGTCGATCTGCGACGGCAAGTCAAAGCTCGTGTGCGTTCGGAGTTGCTGGAACAACTCAGTGAGTTGACGGATCCGGAAGCGATCATGCAGCTCGCGACGCAGCGGATTCGAAAACACTTCTCCGCGTCACGTTGCTACTTGGCCTACATTCGACTGGACGCTCAGACGACGGAAGTCTTCCACGAATCGCACGACGAGCATCTGGCACCAATCGTCGGGACTCATCAGATCAAGGATTTCCTGAGTGATGATGAGATGCGAGAAATTGAATCCGGCAAACCGACCCGAATTGATGACATCAGCCATTCGGGGCGAAGTGCCGAGAAGATTCAACAATTTGCAGACCTGGGAATCGCGGCGGTAACACAGGGTTCCTTCGAAGCGACGAAGATTTTGCATCGGACGTTGTTCATCACTAAAGACAAACCGTATCGATGGCGTGATGATGAGGTTCGCTTCTTAGACAACTTGACCGAGATGGTTTATTTGCGAATCGAGCGAGCGGAATCGCAACTCGAACTCGAACAAGCTCGGGCGGTTGCTGAAGCGGCAAGCCAATCCAAGAGTGCTTTTGTTGCGAATATGTCGCACGAGATTCGGACACCGATGACGGCGATCTTGGGATACGCCGATTTGGTTCGGGACATGATCGAGGATCCGCAAGCGAGCGAGCACCTGGAAACGATCCGGCGCAACGGCGACTACTTGTTGGAAATCATCAACGACATATTGGATTTGTCGAAGATCGAAGCCGGCAAACTGGAAGTCCATCGCGAACGATTTGAACCCGCTCGACTGATCGAAGACGTCCGCAGCATCATGGAGGTGCGTGCGAAAGAAAGCGACCTTTCGTTGGACGTTCAGTACATCGGTCTGTTGCCCAAGCTGATCGAATCCGATGGCAAACGATTGAAGCAGATTCTGATCAACTTGGTTGGCAACGCGATCAAGTTCACGCCAAAGGGTCGGGTGCAAATCCGAGTTCGATTCAACAAGTTGTTGCACATCGATATCGTTGACACCGGCATCGGGATGAGTGACGAACAACAGAAACGTTTGTTCAAACCGTTTTCGCAAGGTGACGCCAGCGTGACGCGGACCTTCGGCGGAACGGGCTTGGGGCTGGCGATCAGCAAACGGCTGACCGAGATGCTCGGCGGAACGATCATTGCGAGCAGCACGGAAGGCGTCGGTAGCACGTTCACCGTGTCGGTCGCCGTGGGCGATTTGGCGGATGTCGCGATGGTAGACTATTCGCACGCATTTGACGTGGATCACGACGAAATGTCGTCCAGATCGAACGCGGGAACCTCGGGAACTGGCGGCAACCGGTTGGCGGGCGTGCAGAAACCGTTACGTTGCCATGTGCTCGTGGTCGACGATCGTCATGACATTCGTTTTCTCAGCCGAGCGTTGCTCACCAAGGCGGGGGCAACGGTGGACGAGTGTGAGGACGGACAACTCGCGGTTGATTACATGACGGACCGCTTGAACAATGACGACTGTCCAGATTTGATCCTTCTGGACATGCAAATGCCCAACCTGGACGGATACGAAACTGCTCGGACGCTTCGCAGGATGGGTTATTCGGGATGGATCATTGCGCTTACCGCCGATGCCATGCAGGGTGACATGAACGAATGCTTGGAAGCGGGGTGCAATGATTACCTCTCAAAACCGATCGACGCGAATCGAATGATTGGATTGATCGCCCAATTCACAGAGCCGAATTCAGGCTCGGTTGAAAGCAAAGGCAACTGACGACATGACGACGCAAAACTCACCTTCGAAAATCAGCACCGGCAACCCGCCACTGGATGATATCCTGCACGGGGGACTGACCGCCGATCGGCTGTACTTGGTCGAGGGAATGCCCGGCACCGGCAAGACAACGCTCGCGTTGCAATTCCTGCTGGAAGGTGCCCGCAAAGGTGAGAACGGGTTGTACGTCACGCTCTCGGAAACCAAGCAAGAGCTCGAGGGAGTCGCGGAGTCGCATGGTTGGTCGCTCGACAACATCGACATCTATGAATTGATCGATACGAAGGCGACTGAAGATGCGCGTTTGCAGTACACGATGTTCGAGCCATCCGAGATCGAACTCAGCACCACGGTCGACGGCGTTTTAGAACGCGTCAGAGAGCTGCAGCCCACCCGAGTCGTTTTTGACTCGCTGTCCGAGATGCGTTTGTTGTCGCAAGGTTCACTGCGATATCGCCGACAGATTCTTGCTCTCAAACAGTTCTTTGTTGGCCGAGGTTGCACGGTTCTATTGCTGGACGACTATTCGGGGTTGGATGATCAGCATTTGCAAAGCATCGCTCATGGAGTCATCCGGCTGGAACATCTGTTGTCAGACTACGGTGGCGAAAGACGACGGCTGCGGATCTTGAAACATCGCGGCACCAGCTTCATCGGCGGTGCCCATGATCTGAGAATCGTTCGCGGTGGACTGAAGGTCTTCCCGCGAGAAGCATCGGACCAACCCATCGAAGCTGTTGAAACGCACTTGGTGGACAGCGGCATCAAAGAATTTGATGAGTTGCTCGGCGGCGGATTGAACGCGGGAACCAGTGCGTTGTTGTTGGGACCGGCGGGTGTTGGAAAATCATCGATGGCGTTGCAATTCGCGATTGCGGCAGCGGAGCGAAACGAACGAGCGGTGTTGTTCCAATTCGAGGAAAGTATGCAGTCATTGTTCGTACGTGCCAAAGGGCTCGGGTTTGATCTGCAGAAGCGTGTCGACGATGGATTGATCCAAGTCATCAACTTGGTTCCTGGCGAAATCACCCCCAGCGAATTCGCGTGTTTGGTACGCGAGTCGGTTCAAATTGACGACCAAGGCCGCCGGGTCGGTATCGTTGCCATCGACAGCGTCAATGGCTATCTGAACGCGATGCCTCATGAGAAGTTTCTCATCATTCAGATGCATGAAATGCTGCAGTACCTCGGCAAACGCGGCATCCTGACGTTGGTTGTCGTCGCGCAGCACGGAATGTTGGGGCAGGCGATGGCAACCCCAGTCGACACCAGCTACTTGGCTGATTCGGTGGTGCTGTTCCGCTACTTCGAAGCCGATGGACAAATTCGGCAAGCGATCTCCGTCATCAAGAAACGCACCGGGCGGCATGAACGGACGATCCGTGAATTCAAACTCAGCGACAAAGGTATCGAGATCGGTCCACCTCTGACCAAGTTCCGTGGCATTCTGACGGGGGTGCCTGAGTTCAAAGGCGAGAACGATTCGTTGATCGAGAGAGCCGACAGGGAAGGTCGTCCGAGCTGATGGAGTCATTACGAAAAGCAGTGATCGAGGATGAATTGGGGGATTCCACCTCGGATCAAGACCGCAACAATCAACGTGTCGTCGCGTTCGCGCCCACGCAGCAGGACGCCAAACTGTGTGCCAAGATCCTGGCGGAATACGATGTCGCCGTTTGTTGCTGCGAAACGATCGAAGGATTCGCCAGCACGATCCTCGAAGGTGCCGGCATTGCATTGATCGCGCAGGAACACCTGACTGATTCAGCCATTGCGGCTTTGAAAACTTCGCTCGCTCGGCAACCCAAGTGGTCCGAGGTGCCGATTCTGGTGCTTCTGCAAGCCGGCGATCCCGATTCACAACTCTTGCAGCGGATCCTCTCGCTGGAACACGTCACGTTGATCAATCGACCGCTGCGGATCGCGGTCTTCATCAACACGGTGCGGGCCAAATTGCGAGACCGCATGCGGCAGTTCGAGGTGCGAGATCTGCTGCTCGAGAAAGATCGAGCCCAGACCAGCCTTCGCCGAGAGGCCCGCCGATTGGACATGGCGATTCAGGCCGGCGGTATGGCGCCTTGGGAGTGGAGCAAGACGCACGTTTATTGGTCTGACGCTTTTCGGCGTTTGCACGGGTTCGGCAAGAACGTTCAGCCGAGTGAGTCGGCGATGTTCGGATCGATTGTGGAATCGGAACGCGAACAAATTGCGAATCACTGGGCTGAGGCGATTGAGAAGAACGTTCCTTTCCGATCGGAGTTTCGAATCAACCACCCGAAACTTGGTGAGCGATGGTTGGTGGCCGTCGGCGAACCGGTCAAGGGAAAGTCCGGAAAGACGTTGCGTTACACGGGTTTGCAGTGGGATATCACGGAACGCAAAACCGCCGAAATGGAACTGCGTCAGTCACACGAAACGTTTCAGCGGCTGATCAACGACAACCCGCAAGGTTTGTATGTTGTCGACGCAGATTTTCGAATGCGTTACGTCAGTGCCGGAGCAAGAAAGGTATTTATCAATGCGGAGCCATTGATTGGCAGACCGTTCGAAGAGGTCATGAGAACGATCTGGCCAAACGAGTTCGTCGAGGAAGCGATTCGAGTGTTTCGGCACACTCTCGAAACCGGCGAGCCTTACGTTGCGCCACCGTTGGTGGAACAGAGAGTCGATACCAGCGAGACCGAGGCCTATGATTGGTCAGTCGAGCGAATCGTGTTGCCGGACAGCCGCCATGGCGTGGTTTGTCATTTCTACAACAACACGCAGCGTCAGTTGTCGGTGGATTTGCTTCGCGAAAGTGAGCGGTACTTTCGTGAGATCGCGGACGCTTCGCCTGCGATGCTGTGGGTGACTGACGAAAACCACATGTGCACGTTCCTGTCCAAGAACTGGTACGACACGACCGGCCAAACTCAGGAAGAAGGGATGGGCCTCGGCTGGACGAATGCGTCTCATCCCGACGACCACGCACGTGCTCGCAAGGAGTTTTTGACCGCAGCGGAAGCCCGTGAGCCGTTCTGGTCAGAGTTCCGTTTGCGAATGGCCGATGGCAGATACCGGTGGGTCGTTGATGTCGGGCGACCACGTTTCAATTCGGATGGCGTTTTCGTCGGCTACACCGGTTATGTCATCGACGTGGATGATCGAAAGGCGTTTGAGCAATCACTCGAACAAGCCAAGGTGGTGGCCGAAAATGCGAACCGATCCCGTGGCGAATTCCTGGCGAACATGTCGCACGAGATTCGGACGCCGATGGCCGCGATCCTCGGTCATGCGGATATCCTGAAGGACCATTTGAAGGATCCGGACAACATTCAGGTGGTCGAAACAATCCGCCGGAACGGGAACTTCTTGTTGAACATCATCAACGACATCTTGGATTTGTCCAAGATTGATTCGGGCAAGATGCAATTGGAAACCGACCGAGTTCGGCCCGATGGTTTGTTGGCGGAGGTCCGCTCGTTGATGGATGTTCGAGCGTCTGAAAAACATCTGCCACTGAAGATTGAGTTCGACGGTCCGATCCCGGATCTGATCGAAACCGATGCGGTTCGACTTCGGCAAGTTCTGTTGAATCTGGTCGGCAACGCGATCAAATTCACGGACAGCGGCGAAGTGAAAATTCTGGTGTGCTACGACGGCCCCGGAACGCGTGCTGAAGAGATTGATGAATCGAATTCACAATCGCCGCCCGCCGGCACTTGCCGATTGATCTTCCAGATTGTCGACACGGGAATTGGAATCAAACCGGAAGATCAAGCGTCGTTGTTTGAACCGTTTGTTCAAGCGGACAGCACATCGACGCGTTCCTTTGGCGGGACCGGATTGGGACTGGCAATTTGTCGCCGCCTAGCACACGCATTGGGCGGAGACGTATCGGTCGAAAGCACCTATGGAAAGGGCAGCACGTTCACCTTGACGATCGAAGCGGTGTCGTCGGGACGGTTGGTGGAGCCAAACCTGTTGATCGATGTTTCTTCTGAAAAGGTCAAAGAAGAGATTCGAATCTCGGCGAATATCTTGGTGGTCGATGACCGTCGTGATATTCGCTATCTGGCTCAGCATTTCATCGAGAAAGCTGGCGGGACGGTCATCACAGCGACCAATGGCCAAGAGGCAATCGACACCATTTTTGCCGAGCCGAGAGCCGCGATTGATTTGATCGTGATGGACATGCAGATGCCAGTCTTGGACGGGTACGATGCCACGGCGGAACTTCGTCGTCGCGGTTGCGAGCTGCCCGTTATTGCGCTGACGGCCAATGCGATGAAGAGCGATCGCGACGAATGCTTGGCGGCCGGCTGCACCGACTACACGACCAAGCCGCTGGACAGTCAAAAACTGATCGCGATGATCGATCGGTTGCTGAAGTCGTAGCATCTGCTTCGTTGAACGGGGCGGTTCGACCAAACCCAATTCTGCTCAAGAGACAAAATCTCGCGATGGCTTGGGCTTTGCTATCTGACCGAGCAGAGATCGAAAGGATGTGACTCAAACGAGAGCACCTGGAAGAACATCCATGACGATGCGAGTAGCGTAGTCGACTGAGGCCCTCAGTCGACAAAGAAGAAGCGATGGCCATGTTGATGGCCGTCCAGTCGGACTTGATTCCAGAGGATCTGGTTGATCGACGAGTTGAGCCGACTCAAGGCCTGAGTCGGCTACCGGGCTGTTAATTTAGTCATATGCCGAATGACAACAATGAGCCGTTGGGCGTTAGCCCCGGTTGGCGTCTGATAGCCGCCGCGAACGCGGTACGACTCATTCAATCAACAGGCCGCTACATGTTAAGTGGCTTCCAGCTTTTTATACCCCACATCTCGAAACACCAAAGATTAGTGTCCGATCAGAGTGGATTAGTGTTCCGCCAGAGCGGCCAAGGGAACACTAATCTCCGCTGATCGAACACTAATGATCCCTGGACCAGGGATGTTTGGCTTCAAAACGCCTGTATTCCCAACGCAAGCGGCTCCCAAAAGGTGTGGGGTACAAAAAGGCTTCCAGTCTGTCATGCAGCACAAACCTGAAGAGCGCATCACCCTGCACATCGTGTAAATCCTTTCGAAACCACCGCTCAGCGAATGCGACGAACCAAGCAATTCGAGGAAGACCGGTTTGCTGATTCGTCCTGCTCGCCAATCCAACACATTCCCTTGTGAGTCGCAAACGATGGTGACCGGCGGACCTTGAACGGCGTAAGCCGCCATGACCTCCGCGTTTTCCGGATCGCCCACGTCGATTGCTACCGGAACAAACTCCGCATTGACCAATTCTTTCACCTGTGAATCGGCCCAAACTTGGCGTTTCATGACGCGGCAGGGAACACACCAGTTGGCAGTGAAATAGAGCAGAATCGGTTTGTCAGCCTTGGCTGCTTGCTGCTTGGCCGAGGCGTAGTCCGTTGCCCAAGCGATCTCGTTCGCGGGAACGTAGAAGCAATGCCAAGCATAGCCCAGCGACACCACAAGAAATATCAGCCAGAAGCAACGCCAAAACTGAAACAGGGGCTTTGGCTGCGGGCGTGGATCCATCGATTCAATGGGCGGAAGGTCAGATTCGGTGTCGTTCATGATTGTTCTCGATTGACGGTCGGGTAAGTCCTCTACCTGACCCCCGCCATTTCTCTTCGCTGCCCGACACCGATTTGCAAAAAAGATCTTTCGCCCACGGCGGGTCCAGATCCGCCCGAAGTCCAGCGAACAAAGCTTCTCCGCTCCCCGCCCATTTTCGATGGAGAATCATGGGCGAATCGGAAGCAGGCAACGAGACTTGAAGCATCGTTCCGCCGTGGCTGTCCAAAACTCGGTACACCGGTGTCGGCCACCGGTGCTCATTAGCGGGGCGGCCCAAACTCGGTGGGGGATAGGTGAGTCAGAATGAACTTGTGTTACTGCAAGTACCTTCGCGGTGTATGATCCCTGTTCAAATCACGTTTTCTAACCTTACCGCTAAACAAGTCCGTATCGCCTTGAGTCAATTTGCGAATGTTAGTTACTGTTCTTCCGTTTCGCGTGGTGCTTACGAGCTGCCTGGTGGCCACGATGATCGCGATATCACCCAGCTCTCTTAGTGCGGTTGGCCCTTCGAAGGTAACGGGTGCTTGGGTCATGTCAGTCGACTCACCCCAGTCGCCCGACTCGATTGGTCTCGAAGTTGTGCACCGGTCAGACGCCTGGAGCGTGACTCTGCGAAGCAATGCTGGTGTCGTGACGACCAGTCTTGTGAACCTAGAAGAAGACATCCTGAGTTTTCAATACGGAGTCAAACCTTTTGACGCACGGGTTGAGCTGACGGTAGCTGGTGAATCGATGAGTGGATCGGTAGTCACCGGTGAGGGCGAAACGCGACATCGGCGATCAATCTCTGCGCACCGTGCCACGTTGACCGACGAAGACTCGGCGTTAAAGCAGAATGCCGAATCCAAAAGAGCAGTGGAGCAAGCTCGGGAGTTCATGGGTGCCTGGGAACTATCCCTGCGAAGAATAAGTGCCGAGCCGGACGATCCAATTTCAATGGGAATGGTTGTGGCAGATCTCGATGGGAAGCTCATCGTGGGCCACAGTCGATTCAGTATGAAGGGACCTCAAAAAAGAGTCGACGACGTTCAGATCACCAATGACGGACTTCGTTGGGCTCTCGATGGCGATGTGTTCGGGCCACTGAATGTCAATTTAGCAGCGGATGGCGACGCGCTCCGTGTTAACATCAATTCCGGTCAGCAACCACTATTGACGGGAACGGCGATCCACAAGCCCAACGCTAGCGATGTCGCCGTCGATCGCGCACAGTTGATTCAAAATCCGGGCACCGAAGTCGTTGGCGTGATCGGTGAACAAGCCCGAGTTGTCGAAGTAGATGGTGATGTGCTCGTCATTCGACAAGGGGAAGTCGTATCGCGGATCCTCAAGGGCGATCCGCTGCTGCTTCTTTTTGAGTGGTTCCGACTTCCCCAAAAATCGCATTTGATCTCCGCCAAATCAAACATCGCGTGGTCCGTCACTGGCTCAAAGATTCAGAGCTGGGATATCCGTAACTCACAGCATCCCTCGGCACTCGGGAACTGCGACGTGCCCGGCAATCCACCCAAGCTTGCTCACCGGGCAGGAGACTTGGTGTTTGCCACCAACTGGAACGGCCGTGCTGATACCCAGCAAGTGCAGGTGGTCGACGTTTCGGATCCG
This sequence comes from Rhodopirellula sp. UBA1907, assembly GCF_002337565.1. Classification (NCBI taxonomy): domain Bacteria; kingdom Pseudomonadati; phylum Planctomycetota; class Planctomycetia; order Pirellulales; family Pirellulaceae; genus Rhodopirellula; species Rhodopirellula sp. UBA1907. The sequence goes on from NZ_DDGH01000056.1 coordinate 49,736, forward strand.
GGCAATCCAATTCTGGTTGCCTCGCACAGTACACCCAAGGGCGCTACCAACTACGACCTCACCGTATCGGGATCAACACTCTATCTGGCAAACGCATATGGACTTCGTATTACCGACGTAACGAATCAACGAGCTCCTGTTCTGCGAGGGATTTTTGAGGGCCGCGGTAGATGGGTACGTGGAGTCGACGTTGTCGGGTCAACCGCTTACATCGCAACTTCGATGCACGGTGGGGCCTCCTGGTTGCAGGTCGTCGATGTCTCCGACCCAACCGCCCCCGTGCAGACGGGCATCTACCGATCGACCGGCGGATCCCAGGACGTCTCCGTCTCCGGCGATTTGGCGGTCGTTGCTGATCGCGCCGCTGGCATTGTCGTGCTTGACGTTTCGGATCCGCAGAACGTGCGGCGTGTCGGTTATTCCCGAACGATCGGGCATGCAAAGAAGGTGGACATCTTCGGAGAGCTGGCGTTTGTGGCCGATGGCGTTTTCGGACTGAAAGCACTGCACGTGATTCGTTACACGGAACAGGTCGAGTGAACCGAGGAGACTTGGAGCATCGGAACCGTTGCAGTTCGCATTCCTTCCGAGTCGGACAACAGCCGGTCAAAGGGAGTAGCTTCGATTGACGACTGGCTTGTGGAGTCGCCCTCTAAAGCGTGTACCCCAGCCGCTGTTGGGCACTTCCATGGTCGCGCTTTCCGCGCAGCAGTTGGACAAACTTCAGCGTCTAACAATAGGGCAGCAAACTGCAATCGGTGTTAGACGCCGGTGCGGGCGAGATCACGTGGGTTTGGGAGCGGAGGTGTGTTTGGCCGATGCGGATCTGGGGGAATCGGAATCCGCCGGACCTGATGCAACTCCGCAAGATGAAAATGCTCTCACGACATCCAAACCGAAACGATGATGAACAGGAGAGCAGCGAGGGCGAATGTGAACAGGAGCCCTCCACAGCCAATGGAACTGTCGGATCCGCTCACATCGCCGAAAAGATCGAAGTCGTCTAGCAAGGTGCGGACTCATTGGTGGAGGGAGCGAAAGGCCGATGTCAGTGAAGGCCATTTTATTTTAGCCCTCCACAGGTCGGCAGGAGTCTTTCGGCATTTGAAATGTCTTAAGCGTGGTTGCTTCATCCCGGTAGGGATGTCAG
>NZ_DDGH01000030.1:0-17880 GCF_002337565.1 Rhodopirellula sp. UBA1907
GTTCTTGGTGAATAATGCGGGATAAAAGCTGAAGCAGATAATCGATCGGCCCGCAGCCGGTGGGTAGTGACTATGCAGGCTGTCTGATTTGCGTTCGTAGAAGTAGACGATCATCGGGTACTGCTTGGAAGGATCGAATCCATCCGGCTTCATCAGAATTCCATCCAGCTCCTGTCCGTCCTGCGCCTTCCAATGTGTGAGCTCGGCGGTGCCCCACGAGATCTCATCTTGTTGCGGATTCGCGTCGCTGACTCGCTGGATCTTTTCGAAATCAATCGTGCTCGTCCAAAGATCCGGGAAACGCCTGAACGTGCTGCGGGTGAACACAACCTGGTCGCTGTCTTTGGCCTTTTTTAATCTCGACAGACTCTCGTCCAACATGATCAATGGTCGCAGGACGCCTTCCTTCGCTTCATCTTTCTTCGGCGGATCAAGAGCGTAAAACCCGCTCGCCTTTGTGTCTCGTCGAAACGCACTCATGATCATTGTCTTGGAACGGTCGATGGACCGTTGCTCAGGATCGATACGAAGGTAGCGAAAGCGAATATCGTTCTTGCGGCCTTCTCCCAGCGTGATGCAAATTGGTTTCGTTTCGCCAGTTGGATCTAGTTGCCAAATGTCGTGCGAGTCGTAAACCAGGAACGCTTGGTCATTGTCTAGCCAACCCGCGGTTCCGTAGGCGGACGGCAACGTCGGGCGATCGTTGAGTTCGTCGTAAAGAGGATGCTTGATTCCCTTGCTAATTTCGATTGTCTTGGTGTTCTTTCCCTTGGTCGCTTTGGCGAACCATTTGCCGTTTTTCGCATTAAACCAAACGATGTGTTTGCCCTGGGGCGAAATGGCGGCATTCCATCGGACCTTTTCCAGTACACGCTCGCGGTGCCCGGAATTCAGGTTGACGAAGTAAACGTCCTGGAAGCCAGGGACTTCCCAAGAGAGTGTTTTGCGATAGGGGACGTTGGTGTTTGCGACCGCGATGTTAGAAGGTGATCGGAGGTCAACGCGAAACGAAGGGATCTCACTGTCCTCCAACTGAACCACTCGGTTCGTTTTCAAAATGAAAGCCGCCCGGTAGCGACGATTGCGTTCTCGTTCGGCCTCGAGGAGTTGTTGCGGTTGAAGTTGAGGGTCTTGCCAGTGCCAGATGTCAAGTTTGGGTTGGTCGTCGGATTCTTCTTCGACCTCTCGACCTTCCGCTTCGGCTAGACGCTGTTTCTGAACCTCCTCAGGAACGGGAGTTGTTTCGAAATACAATCGGCGTCCTTCTTCTGAATAGCTTTGGCTGGATTGTGGAGACAGCCACCAACCGGTTGGAAGTCCTTCGTCCCCTTCGCCGACGAGACGATTCGCTTTCTTCGAATTCGCCTTCCATTGATAGAGAGCCCACGATGGTGACTCGGATTCGTAGTCGTTTTGGTTGCTGATGAACGCCAACTGAGAACCATCTTCACTGAAGGTTAAGTTCTTGTACTCGCCGATTCCGCTGATGATGGTCCGGTGGCGAAGCGAATCCAATTCGATCGTGTGGACACCATCGACAGGACCACGTTGTTGGTTGTCTTTGCCGTTTGAATGCTTGCCGTCTGGTTGTTTATCGGACGTTTCCTTTTCTTCGTTCGATGGTGAGGGCTTAGTTGGTTCGGGGGCTTCGACTGAAGTCACAAAGGCGAGTCGTTCGCCGTGTTTTGAGAAACGAAAGGAACGTACGAACGGGAACGTCCGCAGCACTTCGGTATCAAGGTGAATCAATTTGAGGGCCGTGCCGACCGATTTCTCTTTTGGCTCGTGATCCTTCTTGTCGTCATCCGCTTTCTCTTTGGCGGGATGGTTCTTTTCGGCTTCTTTCGAGTTCTTGATTTTGATCAGCGACTCGATTCGGCCGCGTTGGCGATTGAGTTCCTCACGACTTTTCAGTTTCAGCTTCTTGGTAGGTCGTTGCAGCCCTTCGGGGGTGACTTCGTAGACTTCTCGATCGTCGCTGGCAGTCTTTTTCAATTCGTTGTCGCCGGTTGCTTCTTCCATCAGGCAGGCCACCCAATCGCTGTTCTCTTCCGGCAATCCAAATGAACGCACACCTTGCAGAGTTAACAGTTCGCCCGATTCCAGTTCTAGAATTTGCAATGATGTCTGAGGCATCTCGTCAGCAGGCGTCTTCTGCTCGCGAAGTTTTTTGATTTTCTTCTTTTCCGGCGGAACCCGAAAAATTATGAAGCGACTGTTGTGGGTGAAGCGGGCACCCGTCCCACGCTCAACGATGTACTCGCGAGCGGTCTCGGCGTGGTGGATGTGCAACGTGCCTTCGCCGTCGATCTCACCGCTTTGGACGGTGTAGACGATCCAATTTCCGTCGTTGGAAATGCTGGTGCCCGTCAGTGTGTTCCAGTGGTCGTAGTCACTGTGTTCAAGCACTCGCCGCGTGATGTCTTGCGAATGAAGATCGTCACATGCCGCAAAGAAGAGAACGACGAACACTGATGCCTGGGTGCCGATGCGGCGTCCAAGATCAAAAACAGAAAACATAGAAAGGGTCCCAGGAAGCAAGGTAAACCGAGCGTTCAAGGATAGTCACGTTGTTTCGAGATGGAAACTTCCGACCGTCGGCGTGGGGGTGTCGGATGGACGCACCAATTCAAAACGTCGATTCGGGGTTTCACAGATCAATCGGGAACAGTGGCCACCTTTTGACGGTATGGCAATATCCGGATCTCATGTGAGATAGTCTCTGGTATTGGTTCGATGTGCACAGCGAGCTGCGGTTTGCCCTAGCCGCGGGCGTTCATCACCAACGTCCGCCACCGAGTGACTTCTGACCATGCAGCCAGATGGTCCAGGAAAGGAAACCGTCAGAACCGGCGATTGCTAGCGTTTGGGGCGGGGGCTTTCCGCTAGGAAGCTTTTGTTTGTGTGCCGAGAACGCGTTCGGTGTTGATCGATGCGGACGGGGACGAAGCACTTGAGAGATCCGCGGTTGGCTCTTCTGCGTGTGATGTGAAGCGGAACCAGCGATGTCCGCTTGATCGGAGCAAGAGCAGATAGATCAGCGAAAACAGATAAAAGCCGGCGAAGGTTCCCGAGACTATCAATGCTTGTTCATCTGCATTGTTTCTCTCGAGGTCCATGATGAATAGGACAACGAAAGGCAGAGCCAAGCACAGTGGGGCCAATCCGTAAATCCAGGCCCATTGGCGTCCCAGCAGCGTGAGTGTGAGCAATGTCCACGACGCTGCGATACTGAGCACCATCGTGACGGTGGCATCGAACAGGCTCAACCAACCGCTGGCGATTTTAAACAGTACATTTCCGGCAGCAATCGTCACCGCCATTCCCAAGATCTGACGGATGTTGCGCTGTCCGGTTGGCGGTGTCGGGCCGCGGTGAATCGGACGTCGGAACCATTGCCAAACTAAAAACGGTCCCAAGCACGATGTGCTGGCCATCAAGAGGAGTTGAGCGGCGAATGACGGCATGGATTGCAGTGCCAAGACCATCGCGATCGCATTGATGAGCAGGAAGGATCCCACAGCGATTCGCCAACGTTGCACTTGGCGTTTTGCGTTTGGTTCCTTCTCGACGTGGATCAGCGTTGCCCAAGTACCCATCGCCGTCCATGTTGCCGCGAGGCCGCCAAAGGAGCATGCAAACAAGAGCTGGCTTTCATCCGACATGGAATCGGGATCGCTCGTTCCAGCGAAGCCAGCCAAAGAGATCGATAGCACGATGGACCAAATGAAAAACCAGCTCAACGCAACGCCATCGACTTGATCCTTTTCAAGCGATGGATCGTTCATTTCAAACTTTGTTCACGCAGTGTTTCGATCGATTGAAAGTGCATCGGCAATTGCCCGTCGCGACGGTCGACAATTTGTTCCAAGATTCGAGGGTCCGTTTCAGATGCTTGAAAGCGAACCTCGCCGGAGCCAAACAAAAAGTGGGCGCCGACTGGGTGACGACTTCCAACCGAACCAACCGCTGAGGCGACCGGCTGTGCGAAGCGATCCATGCTGGTTTCAATGCCACCGCCCACATTCCGCAGGGTCGCACGTGTGCCGCTGAGCCAACCCAGATCATCCAGCGGCAATAGTTTCTCCGAGACGAAAGCGGTGTTGGCCAACCCGTCCGTCACATCGTCTCGCGTGATGGCGACGTTGAGGATGAAGACGCCGTGGTCGCTCTCATCAATGGCCTTTTCAGTCGGATGATGCAGCCCAACGTAGTTGCTGGCGTTGTCGGGATTGTGCTCGGAGGAAGGGCATCGAAACAGTGGGAGACGAAGTTGCAACACCGGTTGATTGGCCTCGTCGTAAACGCTGACGGATCGATCAATTCGATTGGCCACAACGGGTTGGTCTAAAAGATCCATCAGCCGCCCCAACCAATTGTGATGGTTGCCCTCGGCGGTGCTCTCGATTGGCCCGGAGATTCCGCCCTCGGGGGCAAGGACGGTCCCAACGGGAAAATGCATCCATCGATCGTGGTAGCTTTGGATTGCCAAGCCGATGGGGACGAGTTTCGATTGGCAGGCCGCACGCCGGGTCGTTTCGCGAATCGATTGCAGTGCGGGAGCGGACAAACCGACCAAGACGCCGATGATTGCGATCACCACCAGCAACTCCACCAGCGTGAAGCCATTGCAGAACATCCGGTTGCCAGGGCGAAAGTGTGATTGGCGACCAGCGATCGTGAGTTTGGTTGGAAGGTGGCGAATGTTCATGAGTTGCCTCGTTGTTGGCGTCGGATGGACATGCCAGGGCGGTCATTGCGAACCAGAGTGGCTTCGATCTGTTTGGATTGATCGTCGGAATCGACGAGCTTCACTTCGATCCAAACGTTTGCTTTGTCGTCGACCGGAAGTCGAAGGTCAGACGCCAGGTCATTGTCGATCGTTTGTGCGGTGTGAATGGCGGATTCAAGCAAGGCGATCATTTTTTGATCACGTTCGTGTTTCCGTGAGTTCGCGGCGTGTTTGCCGATCACGATCGCGAAGGTGCCCACGAGCAATGCCAAGGCGAGCACCAACACCAATGCGGCCAAGCCGCGGCGAGGTGTTTGGCGTCGTCGATTGGAACGACAGGGATTAAAACGATGTGGCTGAATCAATTTGGCATCCTCGGAGCGGCAAGGATCTGAATTGGTTGAGAAGGACGATCTGGCAGCGTGATTGTCAACTCGACCAGTGATGGTGCTGTTTCGGGATTCTCGTCCGACATCGGTTGTAGGCGAAGTTTCGCTTGCGAGCGTTCGTCAATGAGGTATCGGTCGGATGCGATCTGTTTTGAATCGGCGGATTCGATACTGCGAGAAAACAAAGTTTCTGAATCGAACTCGTAGGTGATTCGTGAATCATCGGTGGATTCCAGGATCAACCTCAACTCGACCACCTCGATCGCGCCGGCCGATCCAACGTCGCGGCGCAGGTCGTTCGCCAATCGCCGAATCTCTTGGCGGTGGATCGCCGCGTCGCTAGCGTGTTTGCTGCTGGTGCGAACCAATCGCACCAATCCAAGCGTTCCGCCGAGCATCGCGATCACGATCGATAGCGTGATCACCATTTCAATCAGAGTGTAACCATTGCGGCGAGTCATTCGGCGGGCTCCATTCTCCACACATGATGTTGCAAAGTTTGCGAATCAACCGTGGTTTGGATTGTTAAATGCAATCCGGAATGGGAGCCAGTCTCAAAGGAATCGATTTGGATTTGAATGTCGGATTCGGGACCACGCTGTTCAGCAACGCGTTCGATGTCTTCATAGGGGACCAGCAAGAATCGTTGCCCCACATTTTCGACTGCGAGTTGTCGTTCCAACCGGTCCATGGAATGTCGATCGAACGAGAGCCCGCTGTGATGCATCTGGACCGCGAAACCCGTCGCAACGGCTAGGAACGCAAACCCAGCCATGGTTTCAAGCAGTGTGAAACCTGGGCGGGTTTTGTGTCGTGGCCGGTTGGGATGAGCCGCTCTCATGCGTTTAGCTAACTGCTGTGGTGAGTTTGGTCAGGTACAGAAACACGGTGACAATGTGGGCCATCACGTAAACTCCGACCAAGACGACCGCGAGTGGAATCAGCCAAGACATTCTGACTTTCCATGTCAGCGATCTTCGACGCGAGATGTTGTCAACCAATTGGTCAATTGCGGATGGCAGGTGGTGGTTTTTCGCCGCGGTGGTCAGCCAAGACCGCTCTTTCGCGGTTACGATTTGTGAGCTGCGGAGAGCGACGGGTAATGTGGTTCCGTTTTCGATCAACCGTGATGCTTTGCGGCATCGTTTTCGGATCCAACGATTGCGAGATGACTGCGACGCCAATGTCAGTAGTTCCGATTCGGCATGTTCCGATCGCATGCCAATGCTCAGCGAGCGTAGTATTTCACAACGCCAGCGAGCGATGGAATCTTTGCCAAACCACGGGATCCAGCGGATTAACCAGGCGGGTTGCCATCGAATCAAGATCGCCATCAGGAACCAAATGAATACTAGGATCATCAGGCCTTCATAGATTGACATGATTGTTTGCAACATGTCATTGATGTTCGAGTCGATATCGAAGAACTCCTCGGCGATATACTCGAATCGCTCGGATATGAAGCCTCGTATGAAGTACCCCAGACCCCACGCCAAAAACATGGTGGCGATGAGATAGATCAATTGTTCCGCGACGATCGGAGCGGAGACAGGTGTGCCGGCGTCGATGCTTTGTTGCTGGCGAACCTGCGATCGGAGAGTTTTGTCGGCAAATGAGTCGGGCGTCGTGGTCGTGGCCTGAGGGTGCTGGATCGCAGCCAACGTGTCCGCGGTGATTGGCAGCTTCGATCGCCGGACCGCATTGACCAAAGATTCGCCACGCATCAGACGTGCAGAGAACGTTTTGCCTTGAAACGCAATGCGACTGGATGAAACATTGGCGAGCGATTCCGCCAGGACAGGATACGAGGCTCGAGTGCCGGCAGCCAATCGCATCCAACGATTCAACGACTCCGCTTCTTTACGGTAAGTCCAACGCCTGGCGACAAATAATGTTCCGATCATCATGGCCAGCAGCACAAACGTGATCGGATGGGGCGCTGAGCTCGCCAACGCAAGGACGCTCATTGACCAGAGCACCCATTCAAGAAATGCAAAGACTCGAATGGTGAAGGGACGAAATCGCGGCACCGGCTGCGTGATCAAATTCCACTTGATCGTACGCAATGTGGCGGCGAACAATCCGCTCGCGATGGCAGCTGCAATGAAGGGTAGTGAATGACCCATGACTAAAACCACCCGCCTGAATAGGTCAAGCCATCCAACATCAAAACGATGTTTGTATTGGTCGACAAGATCGCAAGTCCAGCGGTGAACAACGAACAAATCAATCCCACTCGAAAGAGATGTCTGACGGTGCGTTGCGATCGAGTCTGAAGCAACCAGTGGCTGTCCGAAGCGGCTTGGTGCCACATGCGGATGGTCTCCTCACGTGATAGCTGGCTTTGACCCATCGCAATCACCGCCGCCAATGGATGGTCTTTGATTGGTGGGCGGAGAAGGGCGTGTTCCCATGATTGGCCGGAGTCCAATCTCGCAGCGGATCGATCGATCCAGAGTCGAAGCGGAGTGAATCGCGTTTCGTCGGAGGCGGCTCGAAAGGCATCGCCATAAGTTTTTGAGTTCACCACCGATTGGTAGATCGATTGACAGTAGTTAGCCAGGGCGATCGTCTGGATCGCTCGACCGAGCCCTGGAATCTTGCTGATGATGGTTGCAACGACAACCGGCAAACTGCCGCGAAGAGAGAGTTGAACTAAGAGCCAGCCAACACCCGCGATCACAGCGATGCCGGCGTAAACCCACATCATGCTTCGCATCCAAGTAACCACCACCTCTTTCTCTTCCCAACCCACGTAGTAGACGGCGTCCTCGCTGAGTTCTGCGACCGCGGAGAGCAGGAAGGTTCCCACCGCCAAAGCGGCGATTAGGTAGATGAAGCCGATCGTGGTTGCACGAGACAGGCTGGATCGAGCGTCATCTCGGATGACGGACCACATTTCTAATTCGGCTTGGTCGGAGATCGTCGAAAACGTCATCAGGCGAACTCCCCAATGGCACGCAGTAGCGGTGATATCGCGGCTCGCAACAAAACGATGATGATCGCGATCATCAGGATCCAGGCGATCCAGTGAGGGACGTTTTGCAACCACCAGCTTTGCTGCCGATTGGCTCTTTCTTCGTGCAGTTCGCTCAGCTTGCGCAAGTCACGGGCGATTAGGTCGGCGTCTCGTTTCCCGGTGACCAAATCGACAACGCATTCCTTGATCGGGGCCGGTGTATCAGGTGGGAAGTCCAGCGATTGTTCGGACGTCGCGCCCGCACGAACATTGGTTGCCACGGTTCGCCAAAGCGCGGGCGTATCGGAAACAGCGACTTCCGCGGCGGATTCGATTGCTCGAGCGGTTTCGATGTTCGCGTTTGGGATCTCAATCTGGATCGCCAGCCATCGACAGAACGTCGCCAAGTGACGCGAGGGTTGTGCGCGGCGGATCGAACGGCGAATTCCCCATTGCATCCACGCCGCAAAACACGAGAGGATGACGATCACCACCAACGCGGCGAGCAGGTAGTTTTGGACAAACGTTTGGACGATCTGATCGACGGAAGGTGCAAACGGTGACGCGATGGGTTGCGATTCAGCGATCGAAACTAAGATCCATGGCAACACAAAGAAGACAACGACCGATGCTACAACCACGTTGAGCAGCGGATTGATCGCGGACAGCCAGGTTCTCTGTTGTTGATCTTCGCGTTGGCGAATGAGTCGGACGGTTTCGTGGATGGCGGCCGTCGAACCCGTCTCAGCCATGATTTGCATGGCGATGCGAATCGGCGTCTGATACGGCAGGGACAACGATGCCATCGCGACGGAAGGAGATTGGCCATGCTTGACACGTACGCGAACAAATTCAGCTGCGCGACCAAGACGCCCCAGCGCCGCGTCGTTCAATCCCGCCAAGCCTGAGACGAGGGAACGTCCCGACGCAGCCATGGCGGAGACCTCCTCCAGCAACAGAGCCAACGACTCGTCGTTGAGTTCGAAAGAGTTGGTTGCCGAGGCGGGCGTTGGATTCGGATTGCTCGTCATGACGTTCGCCCCAAAACGCGGAAGACTTCTTCTCGGTCGGTAACGCCTTCTTCAATCAATCGTTCGGCTTGGCAACGCAGCGATTCGATGCCGGCGTCTTCAAGGATTCGGTCGAGGTCCGATGCGGGCAGTTGCTTTGCCAAGGCATCGAAAATGGCTGGTCCACATTGGGGATCGTTCAAGTCAACGATTTGTGAGATCGGTACTCGCCCGGCGTATCCCGTGCCGTGACAGCGTGGGCAATCCTTCGTCGCCTTTGGGCTGGTGTCACACACATCGCATCGCCGGCGTAGCAAGCGTTGGCACAGCACGCCGCGGAGTCCGCTCTGAATCGCGAACGTTGGCAAATTCATTTGCACCAGCCGACGCAGTGTTCCACCGATGGTTCCCGCGTGGATGGATGAGAAGCACAGATGGCCGGTCATGGAGGCTGCTAAGACAGCTTCGGCCGTTTCCACGTCGCGAATTTCGCTGACTAGCAACACCTCGGCATCTTGTCGAACGGCGGCTCTCATCGCGGAAGCCAGTGTCAAACCGCTGCTGGATTGCAGTTGGCTTTGACTGATCGAGTCGATCACGGATTCGATCGGATCTTCGATCGACAGGACGCTTCTGCGAAACTCTCCGCCAGCGATGTGCGACAGGCAGGCGTACAGCGTCGTGGTTTTGCCACTGCCCGCCGGACCGGCGACCAGCAACCAACCGTCGCGAGCGTCGCAAATGGTTTGGAGACGATCCAGCGTGCCAGCATCAAGCCCGAGTTCGTCCAATTGCCGAACGCTTTCGCGTTCTTCCATGATTCGGATAGCGGCTCGGTTGCCGTGGACCGTGGGGAAAATGCCCAAACGCATTTCGTGGTCAGAAGTGTTGTGGTCGCCCGCTTCGTTGCGATTTGTCCCACCGCTTCGCCACCGCAAAGGGCCTTCCTGAGGCACGCCCATTCGGTAAGACGGCAGTCCCGCCAACGCCATGAGTCGTGCAACCGGATCGCTTTCATCGCTTCGCGGGAACGATTCAACCGGTTGCAGCACGCCGTCGATTCGAAAGGAGATCTCCCACGATTCCAATCGTGGTTGAATGTGCACGTCGCTGGCACCGCACTGGATGGCAGACGTCAGGCAAGACTGGATCACTTCGATTGCGAAGTTAGGATCCGCGGGAGACAGACGAGACGCGGGGCTGATCACCGATAAAAGTTCTCTTGGGAAATTTCGAGGCACGAAACCGCCACGTGCCGCAGGACGTTAGACTAACGGATTCCCCCGAGGGAAGTATGCGTCGAGCGTAAAAAGTTTCGATCAAGTCGACCGGCTGGAAGCCTATCCCACTTTCTATCTTTGCGAGAATGATATGAAGCGATCACAACGTCCAAACGGATTCACGCTGTTGGAGTTGCTCGTTGTGACAGGCGTCATTGGGATCTTGGTTGGGTTGTTGTTGCCTGCGGTGCAAGCGGCACGAGAGGCGGCGCGGCGAATGAGTTGCTCCAACAACCTCGGACAAATCGCTCTCGGTGTGGCTCAGTACCATGACGCATTTGAGCATTTGCCGCCGCACGGAACCGGGACGTTCAACAACGCGAATGATCCGCTGACGACCAACCAGTTTCGGTTGAGTTATCTGGTGTCGATCACGCCGTTCGTCGGCAAGGTTCCTCTTTGGGAAGCGATCAGCGAAGGCTACGTGGGGCAACCGCCTGAGAGCGACTACAACGAAATGGAATACGACTTCTCATCCTACGACGAGGTGGACTACGGAGCGATGGGCGGAGGTGACGTGCAACATCGGTATGAACCAATGGGACCATCGCCCTCCGTCGCGGCGTACACCCCATGGGAAAACGAAGTCGGGCTTTTCCGTTGTCCATCTGATCCCGGATTTGGATCGCCTGGACTGGGACGCACCAACTACGCCGCGTGCCTTGGTGATTCGATCGAAGGGTTGGATGAAGGATTGTGGATACACGACGGAACCGCTTGGTCAGCCAGTGGCAAGTTACAAATGGAAGCGACTGGACGCGGTGTCTTCGTGCCTCGCATGATCACGTCCTATAGCGATGTGAAAGACGGTTTGTCCTCGACGATTTTGCTAGGCGAGATTTGCACGGACTTGGGCGACAACGACATTCGAACGTTTCCTTCGTTGAACAACGGCTGGGGCGGAGGCGTGCTGGATGATGTAGAGGTCTGTCGCACGCAAATCGATTCCACGCGGCCAATGTTTTGGGAAGTTGGGAAGGTTCAGCTTCCAACCAACCCAGGGCAAGCACGCGGGCTTCGCTGGGCAGACGCGATGCCGTTGATGACCGGATTCAACACAACGTTGCACCCCAATGCGGCACTCTGTTTCGGTGGCGATGCAACCACGATCGGCACGTTGACCATGAGCAGCCGGCATCAAGGCGGCGGCCATGTTGCGATGGCGGACGGATCGGTTAAATTCATCACCGATTCGATTGATGCCGGGGGATTGGGTGTCGGAACAGTGGTTCTTAATGGGGAAGGCGACCGGGCACCCGGAAGTCCAAGTCCCTTTGGATTGTGGGGGGCTCTTGGGACTCGTGATCAGAGCGAAATGCACGACTATGAATACTGAGAGTGCTCGATTGTATTCCGGCAGTCGTCGTCTTCTGTAGCACGGTGGTCCCCACCGTGAACCCACACCCGTCTCAACGCACCAGCACTCTAAAGCTGGTCGGCTTGAAATGTGTCGCCTTGATTCAGGTCGCCCGTTTTCAATCCTTTGGTAAACCAACGCAACCGCTGTTCGCTGGTGCCGTGGTTGAACGTCTCGGGTTGGACGTAGCCTCGGCTGCGTTTCTGTAGGGTGTCGTCACCGATGGCCCGCGCGGCCGTCATGGCTTCTTCGATGTCACCGTCTTCAATGATGCGATATTTCTTTTCCGCATGATGCAGCATCACCCCGGCAAAGAAATCCGCTTGCAGCTCCAATCGAACCGAATACTTGTTGTATTCGACCTCGGGAACCCTCTGGCGAATTTGATCGAGTTGATCGGTGTAGCCAAGCAGGTTCTGAACGTGGTGACCGACTTCGTGGGCAACCACGTAGGCTTGAGCAAAGTCCCCCGGTGCACCGAGTTGGCGAGCCAGTTGGCCGAAGAAGGAAGTGTCGAGATAGACCTTTTCATCGGCCGGGCAGTAGAACGGGCCTGTGCCGCTGCTGGCCATGCCGCATCCGCTGTTGACTTGGTCTTTGAACAAAACCAAGGTTGGTTTCTTGTAGTCGCGGCCCGCTTGGGCGAACAGATCCGTCCAAACGTCTTCCGTGTCAGCGAACACGGTGCTGACAAATTCGCCGGCCTCGATTTCTTGCGGTGTCAGCTCGACTTGGCCACCGGCACCACCGGGGGCAGGTTGTTGAGCGGCTTGTTGCAGGAACTGCTGTGGGTTGCCGCCCAGCAATCCGATGATGATCGCGATCACGATCACTCCGATTCCGCCACCGACAACCGCGCCTCCGCCGCTGGTTCGACGATCTTCCACATTGTCACTTTGTCGTCGTCCACGCCAACGCATGCCGCACCTGCTGTTTGATTCGTTTTTGAAAAGAAAAGGGCGTCGGTCCAATCGGAGACGCTCGCAAATTGTCACACAATTGTTCAGGTGAGAAAAGCATCGGGAGGGGAACTGCAACCGCTGAAAAGTGTGCCGCATTCGTGCCGCGAGTTGTCCCTCAATCGGTCCCGTTCACGTGCAAAACGGGGGTCAGCGGAAACGCCCAGGGTGCGTTGGATTGTCGCGAAACCGGTTGTGACCTAGGTTTGGCGTGAGAATCAGCATTTCAGTGGGCAAATGAAACCAATTGGCCCCCTCATTTGGCTGTTCGTGGAACGCGAATGGGCCCCATCAGGGTAAGATGGCTCGCCTATTCAGCCCTCTTATCAATTCGCTGGTATGCCATCTTCTTTGTCGCTGATCCGATTGCCCGCTTTGTCGATTGTGGATTTGGTCGGTGCGGACGCCACCGCGATCCTGCACAACTTGACCACAAACGATGTCAAAAAGCTGACCACCGACGGTCCGCACCGCGCTGGGTTGGAAACGTTTATCACCAACGTTCGTGGGAAGTGCTTGGGACACGTCGTTGTCTTCGCCACCGAGAACGGTTACCGAATGATTGGTGCTCCCGGCGTAGTCGCGACCGCTGACAATGCCGGTACGGTCCGCCAGTCACATGCCATCGCGGAACACGCCGACCGATACACGATCCGCGAAGACGCGACGCCGGTGATTCGTGACGAGGAGTTGGCCGCTTGGATGGTCGTTGATGGTGACGAGGAACCCGTCCAGACGACTCCGTTGCCTAGCATGACCGACCAAGACGGCGTCGAATCGTATCAGCTGCCGTGGGTGAAATCGGGCACTTTGTTCCTGTTGCCAGTCGATACCGCCGCCGAACATCCATCGCTGATCGCGGAACGGTTGGGAGTGGATCCCGAAACGTTGGCCACGGGTGACGAGAGCGATTTCCATGCTCACCGCGTGGCGGCTGGATTCCCATGGTTTGGGATCGATGTGACCGACGCTCATTTGCCCCAAGAAGCCGATCGTGAAACCCAAACGATCAGCTTCACAAAGGGCTGCTACCTCGGGCAAGAAACCGTGGCTCGATTGGACGCACTGGGACAGGTCCAAAAGAAATTGGTGCGTTGGAAGTTGTCAGGTTTGCCCACGGGAGCGGGGCCGTCGGCGGATGACAAGCTGCGAGCTTTGGACGCGTCCGAAGACGCCAAGCCGGTCGGCAGAATCACCAGCGTGGGGCGGATCAACGATCAAGGCGAAGGATTGGCGATGGGTTACGCCCGCCGCAGCCATTTCGAAGCCGGTGCAAAATTGGCCGGCCAGATATCGGCGGGTGACGTGGGCGATGTGGCCTACACCGCAGAAGTGTTACCGCCCGTGTTGGGAGATTCGCCGGAATGAACGATTTAACGCTCGAAGAGTTCGCTGATCTGTTGGAACTGGTTCGCCAAGGCGACGACGATGCGACTGCGGTATTGTGGGAACGCTACTTCCAACCCCTCGTTCGGCTGGCGGGAACCCGATTGCCAAAGAACCTTCGGCGGTCTGGTGACGAAGAAGACATTGCGCTCTCGGCGTTTCACAGTTTCATTGCGGGAGTTCGACGCGAGAAGTTCCCGGATTTGTCGGGCCCGGATAATCTCTGGGGATTGTTGATCACGTTGACCAGCCGAAAAGTGAACGCTCATTTGCGTCGTCAAACGCGGCAAAAACGCGGTGGCGGCCAAGTCCGCGGTGAGTCAGTCTTCTTGGACGCGTCGGGCGATTCCGGCCGGGCTGGGTTGGAACAATTTGCTGGACGAGGCGAATCCGACAACACACCTCCGGATTTGAGGTTGGAATTGGCGGAGGCGTGCGAGAGATTATTGGATGATTTGCCGGACGAGCAATTGCGAGAAATCGCAGTGATGCGGATGGATGGTTTTTTGGTAGACGAGATCGCGACCAAATTGGGCGTGAGCAAACGTGCGGTCGAACGAAGACTGCAGTTAATTCGCAAAACGTGGACCGAAGCGGCGGAGTCCGAGCCCGACCAAACATAAAAGCGGTGCCGAACTCTCGAAAACACACTTCGATCACAGATTAGCTACGGAAGTGATTCGCGATGAATTTAAGTGATCTGCCTGCCCGCGAATTGGCCCGCCTCGATGCGGTTTGCTTGGAATATGAATCTTCGCTTCGGCAAGTCGCCGATGGAGAGCCGGCACCCTCGGATTTGACCAGCATTCAGTCGCTGGTCGAACGCCACGGTGGAGAGCATGCGGATTTGCTGCGGTCTGAATTGGAAGCGATTCGAGCCGAAATCGATGGCGACCTGGGGATCCATGGTGATTCGGGCGAATTGACTCAGGTTTTGGCCGCTTCCAACGACACGCCATCTCGGAACGCAGATGCGCTGGATACGCCAGCGGTCGATGCGATGAAGATGGACGACTCGATGCGTTCGACCCCATCGGCCGAAGCCCGCGTGAAAAAGGCGTTGGCCAAAGTCGCCAGCGATGGATCGTCGGATTCGCTGCCGCCGTTGGGCACCGAGATTGGTCCGTATCGGTTGGATGGTGTTTTGGGTCGTGGCGGCATGGGCGTTGTTTATCGCGCCACCGACACCAGACTGGAACGCAGCGTCGCGGTGAAGATGCTGTCGATCGACGGGCATCCCAATTTGGTCGAGCGTTTTCAGCGCGAAGCCAAGGCGGTCGCTTCGTTGACGCATCCCAACATTGTCGAGCTGTTCGACGTCGGCGTTCACGAAGGCATGCCGTACGCCGTGATGGAACATTTGCGAGGCGAAACGCTGATGCGGCGAATGGAATCCAGACGAACCGATGTGGCACCCATCACGACGCAAATGGTTCGGTTCTGGGGACGGCAGTTGGCCGAAGCTTTGGCGACTTCGCACGCGTCCGGTGTGATCCACCGTGATCTCAAGCCAGAGAACGTGATGTTGGTTGGACGTCGCAGCGGATCGCCCACGCCTTCGCCCGCTAACAGCAACACGATCAGCGGTCACTCGATGGCGATGCAGTCATCCAACGAGACCTCTTTGCCGTCGGTCAAACTGTTCGACTTTGGATTGTCTCGCGTGGGCCGAGCGGTGTTTGGCCCCGGCGAATCGGATCCGGAAAAGCAGCAGGACGACGCGGGCAACGACGACGCCAGTGAGTCCAAGACTCGCGCCGGAATGATCTTGGGCACGCCAGGCTACATGGCACCCGAACAGGCTCGCGGCGAGACCGTTACACCGGCCGCCGATGTGTTCTCGTTGGGATGCGTGTTGTTCGAAGCATTCTACGGACGCCCCGCCTTCACCGGAAAATCGCCTGCCAGCCGTTACGCTGCGGTTTTGGAAAAGACTCCGTTGCCTGATCCCGGCCGTCGTCGCGACGACATCGCCCTCGCCGATTTGATCATGGCGATGATGCGAAAAGTACCCGCTGAACGTCCGACGGCAGCAACCGTTGTCGCGGCACTCTCGAGGGGCGGCGCCGTGTTGCAGGCCAATGAAGGTGAGACGTTGGCGATGCCGATGGACGGCGTGTCGATGACGCAGCCGGTTCGCATTGCTGGCGGAGTGTCTCGCCGACGATTTGTCGAGATGATTGGCGGAAGTTTTGCCGGCGCCTTGGTTGGTATGTCGGGCTTGAGCGGCAACTGGGCCAAACTGAAGCAGATCCGGTCCATCGGTGTGCTCAGCTTCACGCCTGCAACCCAGATCGCGCCGACGAACGAGGTCGATCCTCAACCCGCTCGCGGACGCATGCTCCAACGAGGTGAGTTGTTGGCCGGTCTGGTCGCGAATGAACTCAGTCGCTTGGATGGATTGTCGGTACCAAAGTACGTGCCGATGACGGCGAGCTTCCCCGATCAGTATCGCGAAGCCGCATCCAGGTTGGAGGTGGACGCATTGGTGACGGGAACGTTCACTGAAGCGACTGGTGCTCAAACCGGCTTCATGGATGTCAACATTCAGATCATTTGCGCCCAAAGCGGCACACAGATTTGGGGCAAAGTCATTCGTACTAGTGGTGGCGACAATTTGATCGAGCAGAACCATTTGGCTCGCCAAGTTGCCTCCGCGATCAACCGAAGCTTGCTGGAAAATCCGCTCGAATCACGACCTCGCGACCCGGGGGCATTCACGTGCCTGTTGAAAGGACGCACGCAAGCGGACCCGGACAGCATTGATGGGATGCGTTCCGCTTTGAAGTGCTTTGACAGTGCTCTGTCGGAAGATCCCAACTATGCACCCGCACATGCCGGAAAGGGGCTGACGTCTTTGACGCTGGCGGGACGGGTCGCTGACGAGGAGGCTCAAGGTTTGATCATCCAAGCTCGGCAATCAGTCGAGAATGCGTTGGAGCTGGACACGACCAACGTGGAAGCTCGTTTGGCGTCGGCCATGTTGATGTATCAAATGCTTGGCGATCTCAAACCTGCACGAGACATCTTATTGACGTTGTCAAAAGAGGCGACCAACTCTTGGCAAGTGTATCATCAACTCGGTTGGGTGCAGTTGATGCTCTATGAGGAAATGGCAGGCGTCGTTTCCCTTCGTCGAGCAGCCTCGCTGCACTCAACGTCGAAGCTGTTGCAATCCGATTTGGCACGTGCCCAGTGGTTTGTCGCAAACAAGCGTCGTGCCATTGATGAAGCCACCGGTGTCATGCCAAAGACAGATGGGAATCAGGTCGGCCCTGAAAGTTTCACTCGCGGGTTGCTCATCGATTTGTACGAGCACAGCAGCGATTTGAAATTGGCGGCGGATCTGGATCCCGGGCTCAAGTGGTCGGAATCCGATGGCGCGGACCGTTATTGGGAACTGCGTGAGGCAAGATTGGAAACGCTTCCGTATGGTCCTTACGGACCAACATTGAACGAAACCATTTTGCAGCTTCGTCGCACCGATTTGGCGACTCGAGAACCTGCCGAGCAACGATTGGCAAGGTTGCTGCAAACACGCAGCCCGATGCTACCGTTGTTGTTGATCAAACATCCTCAGTTCGATTCGATGCGAACATTGCCTGCGGCCGGCGAAGCATTCCCCGTGCTGCGCCCCGGCGTTGTTTGACGGACGCTGAGGCGAAATCGAAGGCCGCCGGCTAGGCGTGGCCAATGGTTGGGATGCTGCAAGTTTGATGCAAGCATCGTTTGGTTGCGTAGCTGAATGATGCATCTCTCGCCACTTCCCATGCCCGGCCCTCACCCTCGCGTACGCCTGAACGGCGTC
>NZ_DDGH01000030.1:18008-19930 GCF_002337565.1 Rhodopirellula sp. UBA1907
TTCGTTTCGGGAGAGGTACGCCATGTGGAAATCTGCCGAAAAGCGGTATCGGAAAACTGCACGACCTCCCGCGGGGCGACGGGAGCCAGGGTATCTGAGGTTGCTGTTGGGAATGGCTCTGCAAAATAGCAGCCAACCATCAGCGGGTTTCTTGAGAGGCTTGAGCCAACGCGTTTTGAAACCACAGACGCACACGTTTGGCGATCGAAGCTTGGTGCCATCCGAAACGAGCTTCCAAACGCAAGCCCGCGGGAAGGCGTTGAGCTTCTTCCCGGGGAAGCTTCAGCACGCCGCGAAAATGTGGCTGAAGCAAACGCATGGTGTCGATCATCTCTTCACCCAAGCGATCATCATTGGATGATTCTTCGGATGCGTCATCAACTCGAACGGCCAATGGGCCGCCATGCGTGGCCGCCAACGACGCGTTCGGCACGCGGTCAGAGGCACGCGGTTGAAGCTGGTCGAGCGTGGCCCAGAAGGTTTGTCGACCGGGGGCAACCAAGCGAACCGGTTGGCCGATCTGCTTGCGAACATCGTCAACCTGCGACTGATCGATCACCGCCAAGACCTCCTTGTCAGACTCCGCCGCGACCACCATCAACACGTCTCCTTCGTGAACGTACGTGTTGAGTTTGGACTGCAAGTCATCCGCGATCACGACTCCGGCACGGTTCGCCACTACGTTCAGTTGATCGGATTGCGTTTGCAACGTTGCGAGCTTCTCCGTGATCGCTTGACGGTTGTCCAGCAGAATCAACCGTTCCGATTCTTCACGAGATTCGATCGCTTTACGGAGTCGAATGTCGTTTTGCTTTTGAGCGATTTCCAATTCCGCGACGCGTTGCTTGAGTTCGCGATTTTCGATGATTGCAAGCAGATCGCCGGCTTCGACCTTGTCGCCCTCATTCACATTCAATTCGATCAGGAAACCTTCCGCTCCAACGCGGATTGCTGAATCAGGATCATACTGCACCACGACCGGAACGCGGACTGACGATGGGATCGGCATTGAAAACAACATCCAACCAAAGACGCCAACAGCCATCGTCCCAAGCACTGCACCTCGGCATACCTGGATCGGTTCAGTGTCCCACAGCGTTCGCATCGACTTCAGGAATTGGACGAGCGGTTTTCCCCACCACATCCATAGTCCAAGAGTTGAAAGGACGATTCCGGCACCGCCCAGCATCGTTGAGGCGGCGATCGCGAGCGAGACACAAACGAGAACTCGCCAAGCAACAGCGGACCATCCGTAGACGAAGACCGCAAAACGTCGCCAACCCGTGTGTGAACTGTTCCAAGACGCGTCACCGAGAAACCAACGGCGAAGGAATTGTCGAACCGACTGATTGGCTTCGGTGGCCAAGTTGGGCACATCCATTACGTCGGACAGCATGAAGTAGCCATCGAAACGCATCAGCACATTCGCGTTGAACAGGATGGTCGATAGTCCCGCCGTCAGGATCACGTGGTGACACCACCAACGGAACATTTCATCGTCGCTGAGCATCCATCCACCGATCGCGAGCGATGCGACCAGCCCTTCGATGAACAAACCCGCCGCTGCGACACCGATGCGCGACCACCGCGAAGGCAATCGCCAGCAACTTGATACGTCGACGTACGCTAGCGGTGTCATCAACACCCAGACCACGCCGGCTTCCCGCACGGACCCGCCAGCCCGATGGCAGGCGATCGCGTGTCCGACTTCGTGAATGAGTTTCAAGCCGATCGCTGTGAACAACAGCCACGCCCAATTGGACGGATCAAAGATCGAGGATGCACCCGCGATGAATTCGGACCAACGCGAAGTCAATCCAACCAGCGCCGCGACGATGATCAACGTTCCGACGATCAGCATCGGCGTTGAAAACAGAAAGCCGAGCACGCGTGACAGGTATTGCAACAATCCCGCCGCACCC
>NZ_DDGH01000030.1:20123-26844 GCF_002337565.1 Rhodopirellula sp. UBA1907
CCCGCCGCACCCGGCACCGGCATTTTGATCCAGAACGGGTTCCATCGCGACAAAATGGATTTTGTTTGGGAGTTGTCCGCCGGTGAGGCTTGGCCCAAGTGTTCTCGACGGGGCGGTGGTGCGTCGGCGAAGTGCGCAAGTCGGTGATCGATCAACCATCTCGCGATGGATTCACATTGCGAAGACGAAGGTGCGGCACGTCCCATCTTTGCCGTCACCAACCCGCAGGCTTGTGCGATCGTGCGATGCCCATCCAACGCCGACAAAAACGAGTACTCGGACAAACCCACTCGAAAGAATTGATGCGTGGCAGGAATTTCGATCCGATAGATCGGTTCGCCCGTTTCGCGGACCGGCCAGACCTTCACATCGGCGGCGATGCGAATGGGTTGTTGCTGCCAATCGATGGTTCCCGGATCACGCTGCATCGTCACACGCCCAACCAACGAAGCAACAAATTCCAAGGGCGATGGAAAACGATCCATCCGATCGGACGCTTGTTGCCATAGATGGTCGCACGGCCTTTCATACCCGGTCTCAACAGTCCGTCTTGATCGTCCACGGTGACTTCGGCCAAGAACACGTTTTCTGAATCACGAATTGTCGCGGCGGGATGGACTCGCGTGATCGCCCCATGCATCACCCGGTCCGGCATCGCATGGGTGTGAACGCGAGCGAGCATTCCGGGCTGAACGTGAGCGAAGTCCTCTTCCGGGATCGCGATTTCGACTTTCATCGAACCGACCGGTGCGATTTCAAAGAGCGTTTCACCACGTGTCAGTGGTGCCCCTTCGGATTGCTTCCAATCGCCGCTGACGATGACTCCATCGATGGGACTGCGGATCTCGAGGTTATCCTTGCGGTGGTTCAGCAATTCGGTTTGTGTCTTCAGTCGGTCGGCTTCCAATGCCGCGATTTGGCTTTTTCCGAAGTCATGCGTCGCCATCGATCCACGACGTTCCTGGTCGGCTTGCCCGTGAAGAGCACGCAGTCCCGCCAGTTCGTATTCCAATTCGCGAGGGTTGATCTTGGCTAGCAATTGTCCTTCGGTCACTGTGTCGCCGGGACGCACCATGCATTCTTGCAACGGGCCGTCAAACGGGACCGCGATGAAGCGACGTTGGACGGGTTGCAGTTGCACATCCGTGCGAATGTTGTGATGAGCCGGCAGGAACATCAACAGGATAATCGTCGACAAAACGCAAACGGTCGCCCGTTGCCAAGTTGATCGAAACGATCGGATGCCACGCACCAACGAAGCCTCCACGCCCGTCGGTTGCAGACGTTGGATGCTTTGAAGTTTGCAGGACAGCAGCGGCGCAAACGCGTCGAGAGTTGCGGAGGCGAATCGCTCACGCGGATCGAGGATCAGCAAAACACCAAGATTCTTGCCGCTTGAGTCCGACATCGGGCAAGCGAGCAAATTGTTTGATCCGATTGTCTTCAGCCATTGCCGCATCGCCATCGTGCCGGGCGACGATGCGACTTCGGTTGCGGCGACTTTGCTGAGCCCATCCCGCAGACAAGCTTCTTCCGCTGCGGCCAAGGTTTCGCGGGGATGGTCGGTGGCAAAAGTCCCACCGCCGTGGGCATGATCGCTGATGCACTTCAGACCCGATGTGGGACGATTTCGCCAACACAGAATCGCTCCCTCGGCTTGCAACCATTCACTGAGCGATCGCATCGCGATGGAAGCGGCTTCGTCGAACTCGCGACATGCATCAAGAGCCGACTGCAGTTCGATCGCCGCTGCCAATGTCTCGGCGCGTTGCAACAATTCGTGATGAGAATCACGACCGGTCGCGTCCGGAGAAAGTGACGATGCGGTGAACACGTTCTAACGCAACGCAGGCGAGAGAATGACGGGAGCGTCGCTGATGCGAGCGTTCGATTGGTTGGTTCTCACGGATGCTTCCAGGTCCAACCAGCAAACAACGCCGCTGCGAATCTCGCGTTTTTCGTTTGGCAGGACAACGCGAACGCGAACGGTACCGGATTCGGCCGTGGCAACGGGCGAGATGTATTCCAGCGTTCCGTAGACTGTCGCGCGAGATCCACCCACGCGAACGACGACCGATTGGCCTTCGGACAACATGTCGATTCGTCGCAGTGGCACCGAGAAAACCGCTTTCAAGCGATCCAGTTGGACCAGTTGCAGCAGAACAGGATCGGTCGGTGACAAAAATTCGCCAACCTCTTTGGCCAAAGCGACAACGACGCCGTCGGATGGTGCCAAGATGCGGCGTTGTTCCAACTGGCAGATCACTCGTTGGTATTCGAGATCGCGAACGGAGAGTTCTTCGGTGACGCTTTGCAAGCGAGCGAGTGCCTGACGATGATCATTTTCGGCTCGTTCGAGTTCTCGAGGTGTCGCGTTGCCCTGCGTGAACAAACGGCGATAGCTTTGGACCTGTTGTTCACGAATGACGACTTCCGCTTCCGCAGCCGTCTTTCCACCGATGGCATCTTTCGCCGCCCGCGAGACATCCAGTGTCTTTCGCAGCAACGCATCATCGAGCTGTGCGAGCACTTGGCCTTCGCGAACCTCGGCTCCCTCTCGTGCTTTCAGTTCCGTGATCACGCCCATTTCCGATGACGAAACCTGGATCCGTCGATACGGTTCGGTAAACGCTTCGTATTCGTCCGCCGCCGCGATGCCGGGAAGAGCCAGGCATTGCAGGTTCACGATGACGCAGAGCGTCGTTATCCAATGACGGTTCATCATCCTGCATCCAATGCTTGAAGGTGTGGGGCGGGATCATGGTTCGATTGAGCTTTGCGAACCAATCCGCAATCGCGTTCATCCGCTTCCAGCAATTGTCGTCTTGCCGCGGCAGCTCGTTTGGCTTGCCGTGTTTGGATCGATGCGATTTGGGACTCAACAGAAAGTGTTTCGATTTGGTCGGCGGCAATGGCTCGTCGGATAGCACGACCCACCCAAGGTGCCGATTGGCTGACCAAGTTGTCTTCGGCCGATAAGAAATGGCGGCTGCTGCCAGGATCGCCACAACGAGCACAGCGACCGATCAATTGCCGGTCAACACGCGATGAACGATGGTGTTCGGCAACAATCACGTGCAGTCCACCCTTCGCGGCCACCTCGGGGTTCAACCGAATGTCGGTGCCTCGCCCGGCTAAGTTCGTTGCGACGGTGATGGCATGCGGTTGTCCCGCCCGAGCGATGATCTCAGCTTCTTCTGCGTTTTGCAGGCCGTTGAGTAATTCACACGAGAGGCCTTGCCGGCGAAGTTCTTCCGCAACTTGGTGACTGGTTGCGATGTCCAGCGTGCCGACCAAAACGCATCGTCCAGATTCCGCGATCCGTTGGGCTTCAACGGCGACAGCAGCAAACTTTTCTTGTGAGGTTAGCGTGACGTGAGTCGGATGAACGATGCGTTTCGACGCCAGCCGAGGTTGGACGGTTTGCACGTTCAGTCCGTAAACCGACTTCAATTCTTCGCGACAATCGCCCGCGGTTCCGGTGACTCCGGCCAAGTAGTCGTACGATCGATAGAAACGTTGGCGTGTGATTTTGGCGAGCGATTCGCTTTCACGCTGAATCGGTAAATCTTCTTTTGCTTCAATGGCTTGTTGCAATCCGCCTGACCAGGTTCGATCTTCGTAGATGCGACCGGTCGATTGATCGACGATGCGGACCGAATCATCATCGATCACGTAGTCGATTTCTCGACGAAGCAGATGGGTCGCTTGCAAGGCAAGTTCAACGTACTCGTGCCAAGGTCGACGTAGCGATGCGTCTGACCAGTCCTCCACGGCTTGATAGGCCCGATTCAATCCTGCGTCGGTCAATTCCATTTGGTGACCGGTCGCTTGGAAGTCTTCATCACCGCGCAGTGACGCTGCCGTTTTCAATGCATGTCGGTGGACCGCGGCATCATCGGCCTCGCCCGGTATAGTTCCTGACAACAGCAGCGGCGAAAGAGCGTCGTCGATCAGAACATGATCGATTTCGTCCACCAACGCGACCGCGAGGCCTCGCTGCAAACGAGGCGTGGATGATTCTGAATTCAGTCTTCGAAGCAACGTCGATCCGGGAGGCTGACGAGCGGCGGTGTCCATTGCCAATTGATCACGAAGGTAGTCAAAACCGAACGCGTGACCGGGACCATACGTCACGTCCGCTCGGTAGGCGGCACGAGTGGCGTCGGCCGATGAGTCCTCGGTCAGACAGCTGGATTCGACACCGAGCAACGACCAAGTTTCGCGAAGTTGTTCGTGGTCACGTTGGGCCAAGTAAGCGTTCGGGGTCGCGACGTGCACGCCTCGGCCCGGCAGAGCAGCGATCAACGATGCAACGAACAACGCGAAGGTTTTTCCTTCGCCGGTTTGCATCTCCGCCACGCCGCCACGTCGTGACATCAATCCCGATGAAACGATCAAGCCCGCACGCAGTTGCACTTCGAAAAGCTCAATGTTGTGAGTCGCTCGAATGGCGTCGCTGGCCAAAACCAATGCGTCCACCAAGCACTCTCGCCAGATAGCATCGAGCTGACTTGATGAATTGCGTGTTTGGTCCGCGGTCGCTTCGAGCAATTGGTACCGAAGCGTTTGCCAGCGGTTTTGTAAATCATGTTTCGCAGACGCGGAACGATTGGACATTCGATCGCATGCGGACTGCAGGATGGTTTGGATGTCCATCGCAGGACGGCTGGTGAATCGACCGAGCTGCGTCATGGATGCGAACTGCCCGATGGAGGCGAATTGGGATCGCCAACCGGTGTTAGAACGGAGAAGGCTCATGGTGAGTTCCACTCCTCCGGTGTCGGGAGGATCAATTCTTCGCTTTCAATCATCCCGCCAAATGGTTCCGCTTCGTCGGGCAGGAACACCGAGACATTGCTCGGTACCGGCGAAACATCCGCCACATTGCAAACCAACAGCACACCCATGGCTTTGCGAAGCGTGACCCATGACAAAGCGTGAGCGACCTGCGACCGAACCAAGCTGCGTTCTTCGTCCGCCAAACGTTCTTGCGCGTCCAGCAGGTTTTCGATTAGAAGAATCGCGTTTTCGTTTGGATCGGGCAGGTGCGTCCAACGTTGCCGCAAATAGTCCACTTCGCGAGCCGCAGCCATGGTCGACTGTTGCTTGGCAATCAATTCGTTGAACAGCGTTTGTGTTTCGCGAACGGCGATTTCGACTTCCGTCATCGCCGCTTCGGTCGTTTGTTGAAACTCGGCGTACGATCGTGTCCATTCCCATCGGTTGCGACGCAATCGGGCTTGGTTGGCACGGTTGCCCCAGGGGCGTTCAAAGATCAAACCGGCGGAATAGGTTGGACCGCCCTCGCTGAATTGCCGGCCAATTGCACCGAACGTGTTGGTGCCCGAGTCCAATCCCGACACATAGGAACTGAGCAGCAAGTCCAGACGCGGCAAGACTTGATTGCGTGCGGCACCGACGCGTGTCGAAACAGCATGCATTTGTTGCAGGCTTTGCACGATGTCCGGACGATTGTCTAGCGCCGTCAGCGTCGCATCGCGGGTGCTCAGTTCGATTGACTGCATCAGCGGGCGTTCGACGGGCACCATCTCGTATTGTGCGAACTGCGCGAATTGGCGGTCACCGGTCAGCAAACGCAGTTTCGATTGAGCGTTGCGGATTCGGGTTTCGATGCGGACCAAATCGGATCGCCGTTTTGCGACTGCGACGTTGGCTCGCAGGATTTGTCGCTGTTGTGAATCGACCGCCCCGCGAGCTTGCAGAACCGTCTGCATCTCCTGTGCACTGGCGAGCAAACGATTGCGTTGCAACCATTCCGCGCGGGCTTGGTAAAGTTCCCAGTACGCGGTGGTGACGTCGACCAAGTGCGTTTGAATCTCCTCACGCACTTCGCTGTTGGTGATCTGTGCGTCGATCTTTGCCAGGATGACTCGCGTGCGATTGACCGCTTTGCCATGATCGCGAAGCAACGGTTGAGAAAAGTTCAGTTCCAACCGCGACGTGCCTTGCGCGTTGGGAGTTAAGAACGTCGAGTTGTTGTTCTGAAAGCCGCCACGCTGAACGACTTCCAGGTTCCCGCCACTGGTCAGCTTTTTGCGAACACCCGCGGAAGAGGCAAACAGGTTGTCGCGGAATCGTTCCGATTGGTCACCCGTGGTCAATTCACTGCCGACAGGATCATTCGTGTCGGTGTAGTTGGCGTCCAAGAACGTCAGCGGATCGAACTGAGCGTCGGCGATCACGATGTCGGTCATCGAGATTTGTGGTTCCGTCAGCAAACTGCGGACATAGGGTGAGGCAATCAATGCCGTTTGCGCGAGTCCCGATGCGTCGACCGAGGTGTGTTGTTCTGCCAAACCGAGAGGTTGCGTGACGTCCGCGTCCCACCAAACGATCTGTGGGTCGAGCTGGCTGATCTCACCCGCGATTGATGGACCGGCCGACAACGCCGGTGAATCTTTGAACCAACAATTCCCATCCATTTCAGCGACGACGTCGTTTTCAAGAACGCGATCGCGATACCGGTCGACCTGATGAGCGTACGGGCCACTCGAGATGGCATTGGGAATCGGCAGATGAACCGCTTCGTGAGATCGATAGGACGTGGAAACGGGATGAGGTGAATGGCCATCCGGATGAGTCGGCGTTTCTGCCCGCAGTATCACGTGCGATGGGCCGACCAGAGATCCCGTCAGAATGATGGATAGAAGCCATCGGTTTCTGGATGAAGTGTATTTGCGTACCGTCCGCCGTGGCT
>NZ_DDGH01000030.1:26971-32657 GCF_002337565.1 Rhodopirellula sp. UBA1907
CCGTCCGCCGTGGCTTGCGTGAGCGCAAGCCATCCATCTTGGCGGTCGTCGGTTTCACAATTTGTTTCATCAATTCGATCGGACAGATTGGATTTGAAGGAGGGTTCCTTCTGCAATCCAGACAAGGGGCATTTGGGAGATCGACCGGACTCAGTCACCGAATCAGCCGCAAAGAGGCATTCATCCTGCACGATCGGAACCGAGCGCCGAATGAGCGTTGCAAGCCTCACAGATTCTCCAGCTGAAAAAGAAAACTTGGATTCTCCAATCCGTTTTCACGGCCAGGTGGTGTTTTGTCGCCTACGTTTCGGCGGACGACCGGCCCACACCAATGGGTTGTACCGTGAACAGACGTGCCTCGAAGACGTTGTCCCTAGTTCGAGAGCCGTCGTGCGAGGTATCCAATGTCAAGAATGGCGAAACACTGGTGGCAGCGTTGCTGTCTGAGGGTGGATCACGTCGCGACTTTGGCACAGCAGTCCGTGCGGGCTCGTCGGCCGGTGGCATTGGGCAAACGATTGCCCAAGATCAGCACGCTCGAGCCAATGGTGTTGTTCAGTGCGACGCCGATTGATCCGGCCATGATGGACGCATCGGCAGGCGATGGTGCAGCTGCCGCCACGGTGATGGAAATTCCGTTGGATTCGGAAGCCGAATCGCAACAGAGCACCACTTCATCGAGTGTTCAGAATCCTGAGCAATCGGATTCTGTTGCCAGCGAAATCATCATCATCGATGCACTGACACCGGACCTGGAGGCGTTGCTGGAAGACCTTCGTTTGCATCGCGAAGGCAGCGAAGTGATCGTTCTGGATGCGGACCGGGATGGGATCACGCAGATCACTGAAATTTTGGAGTCAAGGACTAACGTTCGTTCGCTGCAAATCATTTCGCACGCCGAAGACTCCTCGGTTCGTTTGGGAAATCTATGGCTCGGGGCGGAGAACCTGGACGCCTACGTTGGTGAAATCGCGTCGTGGCAGCATGCGCTGACAACGGATGCGGACATTCTGTTTTATGGTTGTGATTTGGCGACCAATGCTGATGGCAGGACGCTGGTTGATTCTATCGCGGCGCTCACCGGTGCCGATGTCGCGGCCAGCGACGATGACACCGGCCACGCACGCTATGGTGCGGATTGGGATTTGGAATACGCGACCGGTGTCATTGATGCGGAAATCGTTGTCAGCGAATCATTCCAGGAGTCCTGGCAACACAAGCTCGCAACGATCACGGTGACGACTTGGGTCGACGAGTCTAACGACAATGGCGAAATGTCACTACGCGAAGCGATCACGCAAGCGAACGCAGGAGCCGGTGGCGACACCATTGTCTTTAGTGCATCGCTGGATACGTCGACTGTCTTCAAACTCACTCGTCAACAAACCGAAGATGACGCAAACTCCTATGGTGATCTAGACATTCTGAAGGATGTCACAATCGTCGGTCATGGAATCAACATCACCA
Source organism: Rhodopirellula sp. UBA1907 (assembly GCF_002337565.1). NCBI lineage: Bacteria > Pseudomonadati > Planctomycetota > Planctomycetia > Pirellulales > Pirellulaceae > Rhodopirellula > Rhodopirellula sp. UBA1907. Next base: position 28,439 of record NZ_DDGH01000030.1, read on the forward strand.
TCATCGACGCAGATGAATTGAGTCGGATCTTTGATGTTCGCGGTGGGACGCTGACTTTGTCGGATGTGACGTTGCAGGGCGGGAATGCCTCGGGCGAGATGGGCGGTGCGATCCGGGTTGAGGCTCCATCTGCTGGGCTGGTTTTGCAACGTGCTCTGTTGACCGACAACACCGCGACGGAAGGCGGAGCGATTGGCAACGAAGGTACCATCGAACTGACCGATGTTGCGATCATCGGCAACGGCGGTGTGAATGGCTACGCCACCAACACGGGCGGCGGTATCACGAACCGAGGAACCGCGACGTTGAACCGGGGCACCTTGTCGGGCAACGTGGCGACGGTTGGTGGTGCGATCTTTGTTGAATCCAGTGCAACTTCACTTTCATTGACGAACGTGACGGTCAGTGGCAACACCGGTGCCAATGCGGGCGGCGGCCTCTACACGAAGGTGAATGCGGATATCGTTCATTCCACATTCACTTTGAATTCATCCAACATTGGCGGGGGCATCTTCGTCGAAGCTGGTACGACGACCGTTGCCAACACGATCGTCTCCGGCAACACGGCCACCTCGAGCAACCCTGACGTCCACGGGGCATTCACCTCCAACGGCGGAAACCTCATCGGCGATGTTGGTTCGGCTTCCGGTTTTGGCAGCGATCTGGTTGGGGCAAACGTGGACCTGGGGGCAATCGCGAACAATGGTGGCTATGTCCAAACGCACAAGTTGCAGGGCAGCAGCGCAGCCATTGATGCAGCAAAACCGGAGGACGCGGTCGGCTCGGACGCTCGCGGGTACAGTTCGCTGGATGGACGTTATGACGCGGGTGCGTATCAAGCTCAGGGAGGCGTCGTCGATCGAGTTTTCTTCGTGGACACCGATAACAACAGGATTCAATCAACCAATCTTGCAGGCGGCGACACGCAGACAATTCTGACCGGAGTTCCGAAGGCACAGGATTTGTTCGTCGATTCGATCAATCAGCACATCTATTTTTCAGAACCCGACAACGACCGAATTCGCCGAGTCAACTTTGATGGAACGGGGTTGGTCGACGTTCTGACAGGATTGAACGAACCGAGAGCGATGGAGATCGATCTTCTCAATTCAAAGATTTACTGGGTTGAGGACGACGATTTTGAAAATCATGTCAAACGCGCGGATCTCGATGGCAATAATGTGGAGACTCTGCGGACGGAAACCGCGGGAGGACTGTATTTAACGAGACCCAACGACATTGAGTTGGATTTGGCGAACGGCCACATCTACTGGACCGACCAAATGCGCCGAACTCTCGAACGTATGGATCTCGACGGCTCCAGCAGAACAGTATTGTTCACTGCTTCAGATTCACTTACCGGTTTGGCAATCGATGTTGCCAACAACACGATTTATTATGCGATGGCAGGCGGAACGGACGAGATATGGCGTGCGGATTTAGATGGTGGCAATCGCAGTGTGTTCATCGATTCCGGTCTCAATAGCCCTGATGGGTTGGCGATCGATTTTGCCAATGGAACTCTCTTTTATACAGAGTCGCCGCAGGCGGGCATTGGCTTGGGTGCGTCACTTACCAATGAAGCCCCCGTTTCGTTTGGGTTCCAACCTAACGAAGTGGTTGAGAATACGAATACCGCTTCCGGATTGAGTGTCGGCACTTTAAGTGCCTTCGATATCAACGAAAACGAAACGTTTACTTACACGGTCACCGGTGGTGCCGATGCTGCGAAATTCTCGATCGGCGGCGGAAATTCAGACGAGTTGATTTTGACCGACGGCGTGTTGGACTTCGAAAGTCAGTCGTCCTACACCGTGGTTGTGGATGTCGAGGATGCGGAGGGCAATGCAGCCACGCAAACAATCACGATTCGAGTGGGGAACCAGTCGGAAATCGATGGTTTATGGTTCACCACTGACCACGATGTGAGCGAGTCGAGTGTTGCCGGTCTAACGAACTGGGGCGAAGACCAAGTCGTTCAAGTCAGCGACCCTGGATTGACGCTGGATGGCAATGGAGGCACGACTTCCGGATCCGCTTCCACAATCGGTTTCCGTTTGGAGAACTTTATCAGTGACACCGATGTCGGCATTTCCGGCATGCATGCGGTTTGGTCCGGTCTGAGCGTTGGGACGGGGGCGAATAGTTTCGAGTTGCTGGCCGGCGACCTGATCTTTTCGATCGACAAGAGCGGAATTGATTTTTCGAGCGAAACGGAACCCGACAAAGAGTTTGATCGGGAAGACGTGATCGTGTTCCGGGCATCCACGCCAGGCGACTACACCTCCGGTGACTTCTTCTTCTTGCTCGACAATCCGCTCAACGGAGATGACATTCGAGGCATCTCGCTGGTGGAGAACGAAGGCGGCGTCACCGTGGGCGACACGACGCTCGCCCAGGGCACGTTTCTGTTCTCTCATTCCGGTGGCAGCGAGCATGATCGTGTTATCACCTACCATGCCGATACGGTGGGTGAATCCAATACAACAGGCACCGAGACGGTTCTGATTGAAGGAAGCGATGGTGGAAATCTTGGGTTCACAGAGAAGATCGTTGGTTTGCATGTCGTTGAGTCCAGCACAACGATCGGGGGCGTCGCTGTCACGGCGGGCGATCTCTTGATCTCGGTCCATGCTGGAGGCGAAGCAAGCACAACCATTGGTGGCGTGACGGGAACCAACCAAGATGTCTTCCGCTTGACCATGACCTCCACTCGGATTGGCGGAAGCACTTCCGTGGCCAATGTCGAGTTGCTGTTCGATGGATCGGACGTTGGTTTGGATCAATTGGACGATCAAGAGATTAACTCACTGACTTTTGCTGTTGGAACTTCTCCCAACACGCCCATCGGAGCGGTTTCGGATGCCGATGCAGATCCCGACAGTGTCGACGAAGACGCTGAAATCGGAGACGCCGTTGGCATCCAGGCCTCCGCGACGGACGCGGATGGCGAAGCGGTGACTTACAGCTTGGTGAGTGATCCTGATTCCAAATTCGCCATTGATTCAAACACCGGAATTGTGACGCTGGCGGCCACGTTGGATTACGACGTGGAGACGGAGCACAGTTTTACGGTCCGCGCAACCAGTGCTGACTCCTCGTTTACCGAAGAGACCTTTACGGTTCAGGTCAACCAAGTGAATTCGGCTCCCACGATTTCGATCAACACCGTCCTGGGATCCATTTTGGAAGACGCGGATCTCAGTGGTGGCGTGCATGTTGCAAACGTTGTTTTGAACGATGACGGCATCGGCACGAACGGCTTCACGCTCACCGGTGACGATGCTGCTTTGTTCGAATTGCGAGACTCCAACACAAAACTGTATTTGAAGGACGGGGCTGCTCTCGATTTTGACACCAATAGCGTGCTGAACGTGAACGTGGTCGTTGATGACGCCGACGTTGGGGGAACCCCCGATGACACAAAGTCCTTTTCAATGAATGTCCTTGACGTGAACTCATCGCCGACGGTGAGCTTGAGTCCATCAGCAACGTCGATTCCGGAGTCCACCTCAACGGGTTCGCGAATCAAGATGGCGGACATCAACGTGGCTGATGACAACACGGGTACGAACGTCCTGTCCTTGTCGGGCGACGACGCGGCTTTGTTTGAGATCGACGGAACCGAGCTGTTTTTGAAGAGCGGCACAAACCTCGATTTCGAGACCGCACCGACTCTCACTGTGACAGTGAACGTGGATGATTCGTCCCTCGGCGCAGGAATTGATTCCTCGACGGACTTCACACTAACGATCACCGACGTCAACGAAGCTCCTTCGGTGAGTCTGTCCAATCAAATAACCACGGTCAGCGAAGGTGCGGACCTGTCCTCCGGCATGAAGGTCGCCGACATCGTCGTCACGGATGATGCACTGGGCACCGAAACGCTTGCGCTCGTCGGAGCCGATGCGGCCTTGTTCCGCATCGATGGCACGGAACTTTGGTTGGTCAACGACGCTGCGTTGGATTTCGATAGCAATGCGACGCTGGACGTGACAGTCGAAGTCTACGACGCGAGTTTGTCCGCCAGTGCTCTGGACAGCGTCGCTCATTCGATGTCCGTGACGGATGTGAACTCGTCGCCAACGGTGAGCCTGAGCCAAGCAGGAACTTCGCTTGCGGAAGACACCTCAACAGGCACACAAATCAAGATGGCGGACATCATCGTCACCGACGATGCCACGGGAACAAACGTGCTGTCTTTGTCAGGCGACGACGC
>NZ_DDGH01000030.1:32854-33126 GCF_002337565.1 Rhodopirellula sp. UBA1907
TCTTTGTCAGGCGACGACGCGGCTTTGTTTGAGATCGACGGAACCGAATTGTTTTTGAAGAGCGGCACGAACCTCGACTTCGAGACCGCACCGACCCTCACTGTGACGGTGAACGTGGATGATTCGTCCATCGGCAGCGGAATCGATTCCTCGACGGACTTCACACTGACGATCACCGACGTCAACGAAGCTCCTTCGGTGAGTCTGTCCAACCAAGTCACCACGGTCAGCGAAGGTGCGGACTTATCATCCGGCATGAAGGTCGCCGACAT